>JAFSDS010000013.1 GCA_017436125.1 Oscillospiraceae bacterium
GTTACATAATCACGGTATGCACTTTCCGCTTTTCTGTAATCAAGAACCGCTTCATCACGGGATAATTTAACAGCATCGAGTGTTGCGGTTATCTTTTGAGCACCGCCGGAAACAACATTGAATGTATAAACTCTTTCTCCTTCGGCTTTAATGCTGTCTGTTGAAAGATTGTTTTCATCAAGAAGTTTTCCGTCGCAAAGATTGAAGGGAATGTAATAATATCCACTGCATGCGCCGATATTCTGTACTGTAATGGTGTTCTTTTCAATCTCTTCTTCAAAAACCGCCGCTTCAAACTGCGCAGCAGGACTGAACTCATTTACGTTGAGCCAATAAAGAAGGTCCTTGTTTTCGGCAAGGGTTTTATAATCTGTTTCCTGCCAGTTTCCATTTTCAAAAACCGCACCGGTGAAACCTCTTAAATAAAGTGTTTCCGGTTTTTCTGCTGTTACAATAAGCGCGGGATGTGCTGATTTTGAATCCGCTTTATATCCCGAAAAATCACCTTCCGGCAAGGTGGAATAATCCGTTTCGTATTTTTCTTTGTGCTGGTTTTCTTTATAATTTTCACTGTAATCAAGAGCGCTTTCCACAAATCCGGCATTAAGAGATACCGCTGCAAATATTGCCGTAACAACGGCAACCATTCCCCAGCCAATTAAAGCAGAAAGCTTTATTTTTCTTTTCTCCCAATTTCCGCAAAGAAGAATCAGCACGGAAATTATAATTGCCGGAATAAACCAGACAATCATTTCCGTCTGTTTAAGCCAGAACATTCCCAAAAGCAAAACTCCGGGAATTATTATCGAGAGGGCAACAGCTTTTTTCTCCGCAACAAAGCAGGTTATCAAAGCAACAACGCTTCCGGCAAAAACAGAGAATATCATAAGTGCTGTTTGGGTTGCTTCGGTAACATCAAGAACCGGAAGCATCATGCCGGTTCTTTCAACGTATATGTTTCCAAGCTGATTCCAGAAAACACCCGCACCTGCGATTATCTGTTTTCCGAAAACGAGCACCATCAGGAAAAGCACAAAAAGCAAACCCATGTAAAAAAGGTTCTGCTTCTTATATATCAAAGCAGCAGCATAGGCAATACACAAAACCGCACCTGCGGCGAGCATCGGATAAATGCTGTAAATTTCACCGAACCCGGAAAGTCCAGTTGTAATAAGAATGAGCATCGCGCAGGAAAGAAGCGCAGAAACCGCTGTTACAATCCAGCCGTTTTTTGCTTCTTTCGTTTCATCGTTCCGGCGGAGCCACATTCCTTTTTTATTTTCTTTGGTCAAGGCATCCGCCTCCTTTATAAATCAATTTGAGATAACTGCTGTTCATAATGCTCCGAATCAAACATCAAAGCACCGTCCAGCGGTGTTTTTCCGCAAAGCAGCATGGAAACATTTCCCTCTCCTTGCATTGCTGTTACTTCGCTCTGCGGTTCTTCGGCGATATAAATCATATGAGCACAAAAAGCTTCCGGTCTTGTCTGAACAAGAAGACCCGCCCCGCTCACACCTTCTTTTGTTCCGGTTGCTCTCATAATTCTTGTAATAACGCCGATAAATTTATCCATATCCGAAACTTCGTGAAGAATACAGATATTTCTGTCAGTATCGTTCCAGCCGATAGTAAACTGTATGGACTGATCAAGAAGACTTTTACAAACAGAAACTATTGCCTCCGCCTGGGCATCGATTATATCAAGATTTCCCGATTCACCGGTTCTTTCCCAGAAAACAAGAACGTTTCTTGTAATGGGCAGTGCCGGTTCTTTTACTATAAGCTTTCCGAATTTATTGCTCAATTTCCAGTGAACCTGTCTTGGGCTGTCGCCGGGAACATATTCTCTTATCTGATAAATTTCGGTAAGGTCATCGCCTGCTTTTTCCTGTGAATAGATGTCGCTTTCATCCAACGCACGGGAATTCGGCGAAAGATTTATAATGGTTTCAAAAGTATCCGGCTGAACTGTAACGTGGGCTTTTGCATTGCATTTAAAACCGATTCCTATTATTCCGAAGCAGTCATATATTCTCGCTCTTTTTACAGAAACTTTTATTCTTCCGCAATAATCGCTTCCTGTATTTATGGTTTCCGTCTGCTTGCCTTTTGAGGGAAGCCAGGTCGAAACATTATGTTCACTTTTTTGCCCATTAAGCTGATTTTCCGCAAGAAGTTTTATCCCCATATGGAAAACAGGAAAAACGGAATTGTTTTTTATAATAATTTCAACTTCTCCGCTCTCGCCTTTTCGAAGGTTTGGTTCCGAATTAAGCGAAACTTCGATTTTCTTTTTTACAAAAAGATTTATCAAAGTATTTACCGGCGGTAACAGCAACAAAAGCAAAGCCAATGCAAAAGCTGTGCTGCTTCCGAAATAGAGAAAGAACAAAACAAATATTCCTTCAAGTATCAGCCAGCAAAATTTCATTGCAATCATAAATAAGTACCCGCTTTCGGTTATTTTTTAATAACAGGCATTTTTACGGATTCCAAAACGGATTTGATAATGTTTTCCGGTTTTTCCTCCATCATTCTTGCTTTGGTTCCAAGAACGATTCTGTGGCAGCAAACATCGCCGAAAACCGCAGCAATATCTTCCGGAATCATATAGTTTCTTCCTTCAAGGAACGCATGCGCTTTTGCCATTCTGCAAACTGCAAGAGCACCACGGGGGCTTACGCCAAGCTGTACCATTGGATGCTCACGGGTTGCCTGAGTGAGTTCGGTAGTGTATTCATAGATAGATCTGTCAACTTCAACTTCGTTGGATTCGCGGATAAGCTGCTGAAGTTCATCGATATTTACGATTGCATGGATTTTATCAAGAGGGTTTTCGGTATGTCTGTCATGGAGAATGTTTACCTGGCTTTCAAAATCCGGATATCCCATGCTGATTTTGATCATAAAACGGTCAAGCTGCGCGCTGGGGAGCATCTGGGTTCCTGCGGAACCAACAGGGTTCTGGGTTGCAAGTACGATAAACGGTTTCGGAAGAACGTAGGATTTTCCGTCAACGGTAACTCTTTTTTCCTCCATTGCTTCAAGAAGTGCAGACTGGGTTTTGCTGGAAGTACGGTTGATTTCATCTGCAAGAAGAAGGTTAGTCATTACAGCGCCGGGTTTATATACAAAATCGTTGCTCTGTTTGTCATAAACACTATAACCGATGATATCGGAAGGAACCGTATCAGAAGTAAACTGAACTCTTCTGGAATCAAGACCGAGAACTTTTGCAAAAGTCATTGCGGTAGTAGTTTTTCCGGTTCCCGGAACGTCCTCCATAAGAACATGTCCTCCGGCGAGAATCGCCATAAGAACTTTTTCAACAATTTCGGTTTTACCAACAACAACTTTTTCGATTTCATTTATAACTTCATTCAATTTGGCATTCATTTTTTATACCTCCGATAATTTCATTTCTTCTCTTTTATTGTGAAGTTTACTCATCTTCATCTTCATCATCCGGCGGAATCCAGGCCGGGTCTTCTTCTCCGCAGTAAATGCAGTATCCGTCTTCAAATTCGTGATGTTCCGGGAAATATCCTTCCCAGGTCATTTCAGTATCACAATCAGGACAGTAATAGGTTATTTCCTCGCAGGTTGCAGAAGTTATTTCAAGTGCATCGTTTCCGCAATAGTCCCAATCATGTCCTGCATCGCAGATTTCGCAATACCAGTCTTCATCATTTTCGTCATACTCATATTCATGCCGGCCTTTGCTTTCTTCGATTATTTCATCACAAACAGAACATTTCTGATAATGTTCTTCCGCTGTGTGGTTCCATCTTTCATCAAGGCTGTGGCCATTGGGGTCACTTTCCTCTTCCGCGGTTGTTCCGCAATAGACGCAGGAAACAGAAACCATTCCGCCTTCGGTGCAGGTTGCGGTATTGCTTCCTTCGATCTCTTTCCAGTTATGGGATTCTTCCGCTCCGCAAACGCTGCAGGTATGGTTTTCGCCATTATCTTCCCAGATATGGTCTTCATAGTCGCCCATGAATGTTCCGCAGTCGTCGCAATATGTGATATGGGTTCCGTCACCCATATCCATAGGGACCGCATTTTCATGGGAACAGCCTTCCTCAAGTCCGCAGCATTTGCAGACATAGGTCACCGCTCCGTTTTCTCCCGTAACTTCTTCCATCTGGTGATTTATGGTGAAGCTTCCGTTTATTGCTGTTACGCAATAGCCCGCGGTGTTTCCGTATCCCGTAGTTCCGCCGCCGATATCCCAGCCATAGGCAAGGGTATATCGAAGAGTCAACACATCTCCGTCTTCAAGTTTATAGTCCGACATAGACTGTCCGGGGTAATAACTTCCGTCAATGGAGAATACCCAACCTGAACCGCTTGAGAAATCGAATTCACCGAAAGTACCGTCGGAACCCGCACTCTTATTAAGTCCGTTACGGTAAATACATCTCCAGAGGGTTGCAAGACCTGTTCCCCTTCCGAATATATCATCAATAGACTGAAGAATTTCCGCTTCTGTGGAACCGTATTGATTCCAGCTGCTTCCGTCAAGAGCATTTGCCGAAAGACCGGGTGTAAGGCTTGAAAGATAGAATCCGGTATCAAGTGTTCCTGAATATCTTCCCAACCATCCAAGAGAATTTTCCACTGATCCGAATGTATCTCCCGTATCCATTCCGAGAACAGCTTTTGCTACCACATAAGAAACCGGCTCATCCGCAAGAACTTCGTAAGAAATGGATTCAACAACACCGAGTCCGAGAACAGAAAGGTCTATGTAAATTGTTGCAGTTCCCTTCTTCTGTCCTGCCTGGTTTCGCTGTCCCTTAAGGTTAAGAGTAAGTTCTCCGTAGTTGCCAAAGGCATCTTCAGCATAGATATGGAGAACATGGGTGTTTGTATCGCCTTTTTCCGGGTTTTTCGGGATAAATTTATATTCCGAAGCGGAACCGGAAGAGCTGACATAGCTTAGCTGTTCACCGTCAAATGTAACGATAAGTTTTGTGTCTGTTCCGTTTGCAGGAATCGTATCTACAACATTTCCTTCCGCATCTTCGCTCCAGGCATTTACACTGAGGTTTGTTTCGGTTTCGTTTGTAACAACCTGTCCATCTATCATGTTGGTGGAAATTTTTATTGTATTTTCTCCCCTGTGCTTGTACGGAATACTGATTTTAAAATTATATTCAGCTCCGTCAGAACCTTCTGCTATGATGCTAAAGGTATTTTCGCCGGTTTTTCCGTTTTCCAAAAGAAGCTCAATGCTGTCTGCGCTTCCAAGCGCAACCGTTCTTCCGTTTCCTGACTGATAGCATGTTACGGATTTTATTGCAATGTCGGAAGCATCTTCTCCGCCGACAGACATTGAATAGTTCAAAATTCCGTTTTCAAGCTGGTCATCATAAATTGCTTCCGCATTTTTTGTCTTTCCATTTTCGCATGTTACAACTCTTCCGGAGTTTCCGCCGTTTTCAATTACGCTGTACTGCATTTCAAGGGTTACGTCGGAAGAAAA
>JAFSDS010000014.1 GCA_017436125.1 Oscillospiraceae bacterium
AGAATGGGAGCCGGCGCATATATCTGCGGCGAAGAAACGGCGCTTATGCAATCCATCGAAGGCCAGCGCGGTGAACCGAGATTTAAACCGCCTTTCCCTGCGCAAAAAGGCCTTTTCGGAATGCCGACCGTTGTAAACAACGTTGAAACTTTTGCGAACGTTCCGCTTGTTCTTTCCCTCGGTTCTGAAAACTTCAGGACAATAGGCGCACCGAAAACTTCCGGTACAAAACTTTTTACACTCAGCGGAAATATTTGCCGTCCCGGTGTTTATGAATTCCAGACAGGCATAACTATTCGCGAACTTTTTGAAGAAGTGGGCGGCGGTTGCCCAAACGGAAAAAAACTTCAGGCTATTCAGACCGGAGGCGCCTCCGGCGCAATTATCAGCCCGGATCTTCTTGACACTCCGATGGATATCGAATCCTGCGCGGCGGTTGGCGCAACTTTCGGCGCAGGTGACCTTATGTTCATTGACGAGGACCAGGATCTTATTGAAGTCTGCGCAAGCCTTGCGGGATTTTTTGTTGACGAATCCTGCGGAAAATGCACGCCCTGCCGGGAAGGCAATAAACGTCTTCTCGAACTTATTATGAAGTTCCGCCATCATACCGCAACTCCTAAAGACATTGATACAATAAATGATCTTGCTTCCACAATGATGGATGCTTCCCTTTGCGGATTGGGTCAGACTTCGCCGACTCCGATAGTCACCGCAGTTAAAAACTTCCCCGAAGTATTTGAAAGAGCAATGGCAAGGAGGGACGAAAAATGATTAAAGTTACAATCGACGGTATTGTTGCCGAAGTTGAAAGCGGAACCACAATACTTAAAGCCGCCCAGCAGATAGGAATCAAAATTCCGACTCTTTGCTATCATCCGGACCAGGAGGTTAAAGCAAACTGCCGCATCTGCGTTGTTGAGGTTGAAGGACAGCGCCTTCTTGTTCCTTCCTGTGCATTTCCGTGTACAGACGGAATGGTTGTACATACCAACACTCCGAGAGTCAGAAGAGCAAGAACAAATATTCTTGAGCTTATTCTTGCAAGACATACTCAGGACTGCCTCCATTGCCACAGAAGCGGAACCTGCGAACTTCAGCAGATTGCCGCAGACCTTAACTTTACCAGAAAACCGCGTTATATCCAAAGTCCCCGTTCCGAATTCCGCGATTTTTCAAGTCCCTCCGTAGTACGCGATCCTTCAAAATGCATTGCATGCGGAAGATGCGCCTGGGTTTGCACCAATTTCCAGTCCGTAAATGCTCTTACAAAAGAAAACCGAGGATTTGAAACCGTTTATACCACCGAATTCAACCGGCCGCTTGCTGAAACCGCCTGTGTAAACTGCGGACAGTGCATTCAGGCCTGCCCAACCGGCGCTCTTACCATTAAAGACGATACAGCAAAGGCCTGGAAAGCGATTTTTGACCCGAATCTTACCGTTGTTGCTCAGGTTGCTCCGGCTGTCAGGGTAAACATAGCAGAAGCTCTTGGCGAGCCGGTCGGCACAATCAGTACGGGAAGACTTATCACTGCTTTGCGTATGCTCGGCGTTGACGCTGTTTTTGATACCGACTTTACTGCAGACCTTACAATCATGGAAGAGGGCACCGAGCTTATCAACAGAATCCAAAATGGCGGAACCCTTCCGCTTATCACTTCATGCAGTCCCGCATGGGTAAAATTCTGCGAAACATGGTACCCGGACCAGCTTGATCATCTTTCCACCGCAAAATCTCCTCAGGGAATGTTCGGCGCAATCATCAAAACTTACTATGCGGAAAAACTCGGAAAGAAACCGCAGGAAATCTACAGCCTTTCCATTATGCCCTGCACCGCAAAAAAATATGAAGCAACCAGACCGGAACTCGGTCGCGACGGATATCAGGATATCGACTGCGTTATCACAGTTCAGGAGCTTGCGAGAATGATTCGCGAGGCGAACATTGATTTCGGAAGACTTCCGGAAGGCGAATTTGACCTTCCTTTCGGACTTGGTTCCGGCGCGGGAATTATCTTCGGCGCAACCGGCGGCGTTACCGAAGCGGCGCTTCGCACGGTTTATGAAATTCTTACCGGCCACGAACTCAAGAACATCAATTTTACCGCAGTACGAGGATTCAAGGATACTCGCGAAGCAACGGTTAATATCGGAAAACTTCCCGTTAAAGTCTGCATAACTTCCGGACTTGCCAATGCAAGAAAAATTATGGAAATGGTAAAAGCGGGTACCGCTGATTATCATTTTATCGAAATAATGGCATGCCCCGGAGGCTGCGTGGGCGGCGGAGGAAACGCTTACCGCAACTGGAAAAAGGTCGAGGAGCGCAATAAAGCAACCTATCTTGTTGACGCAAAACAATGCCCCGTTCGTCAAAGTCATAAAAATCCGGCGATTTCCGAATTTTATAAGGAACTCGGAGTTGCTCCCGGCGAAGGAATTGCACACGAACTTTTCCATACAAAATATACCGACAGAAGCAGTCTTCCGAAATAAAATATTCCCAACTTTCTCTTTTCTATTTTCAAAGGGAGCACGGCAATCGGCTGTGCTCCTTTTGAATTTACGGCATAAGTTATATCTCGTTGATTAAACAAACAAAAAATGCTATATTATAGTGGAAACGAAACGCTTGCCTGAATATCAAAATACGATTGAACGGAGGAAAACAAAATGTTCAAAAAGTATTCGGAAAAGAATGCCGGCGGTCTTACTCTGAAGCATAAAATAGGCTATGGCCTTGGGGATGCGGGCGGCTGTATGACTTTTGCAATTATGGGAAGCACCTTTGCGATGTATTGCACCGATGCGCTTAAAATTGATACGGTTCTTCTTGGAATCCTTCTTGCAGTATGGAATATATGGGACTTTATCAATGACCCCATTATGGGAGCACTGCTTGACAAATCTTTTGCAAAAAACCATAATCCGAAAGGAAAGTTCCGCCCATGGCTTCTTCGAAGTGCGCCTCTTGTATGTGTAAGTTTTACTGCACTTTGGTCCGTTCCCTCTTTTTTTGAAGGAGTTTCTCTTATCTTCGTGCTTTTTGGACTTAAAATCCTTTACGAGGGTTGTTATACCATGTTTAATATTCCCATGGGCTCAATGCTTTCAGCAATGGCAAACGACGACCGGGAAAGGGCATCGCTTTCTTCCGCAAGAGGTTTTGGTTCCGCAGTAGGAAATATGATTCCGGTTATGCTGATGCCGATGCTAATAAAAGCCTTTGGTCAGACAAACCCTGCGGGTTATGCAATAGGCGCTTCGATTTGCGCGGTTATAGGCCTTGGAATGTGTCTTGCACATTATGCACTTACTGAAGAAAGAAATATTGCGGAAACTTCCGAAGAAAAAGCCGGAAATATTAAAATTACGGATATTCTTAATGTTTTCAAAGTGAACCGCCCATTCCTTGCCCTTTGCGTACACGGTTTGTGTATCTGCACAATGCAATATGTCGGAAACACGCTTACAAACTATATGTTCTCTATTGTTTATGATGATCTTGCTCTTGTTACTTACGGTTCCGTAATTTCCGCTCCGTTTATGGTTGTGACTCTTGTTTTCGGACCGATGCTCGCAAAAAAATTCGGTCTTGAAAAATTTATCCGATGGGGACTTCTTGTGGGTTCCGTGATGTATATTTCCCTTTTCGCGGTTCATACAATAACTTTTGTAAATCCGTATATCCATATAATAATCAGCAACGTTGCGATGGGCCTTGCTTGTATGTCGATTTATATGCAATGGGGTCTTGTGGGCGAAGCCATTGACTATAATGAAATGATTACGGGAAAACGCACCGAAGGTTCCATTTACGGAACTTTTAACCTTTCAAGAAGAGTCGGGCAGACTATAGGAAATTCTTCCGCGGTTATAATGCTCGGCTGGATCGGATATGATTCGGAGCTTGCGGTTCAAAGCGTCGGAACGGTTTTTGGAATAAAAGTTCTTTGCGTTCTTCTTCCGGGAATTTTTGTTCTCGGTTCCTGGGCTGCATTCAGATTCCTTTGGAATATGAACCCCGAAACCAGAGCGAAACTTGCGGAATTTAAATTATCAAAAAAAGCAGAACAGTAATCTGTTTCTGGAGGTACCGTAAATGGAAAAAATAATTGAAACACCATGCGGAAAAATAAAAGGATATAACTGCAGAATTCCGGGAGTAACTGCCTTTAAAGGAATTAGGTTTGCTGTGGCAGAAAGATGGAAGTATCCGGAAGAAATTACCGGTTGGGAAGGAATTTATGACGCATCTTCTTATGGAAATTGCTGCTTTCAGCCTCGTTCTTTTTATAACGAAGAGGAAAACCTTAAAAAGGTTTTTTATTATAACGAATTCCGTAAGGGCGAAACGTATAATTACAGCGAAGACTGCCTTTTTCTGAATATATGGGCGCCGGATGATGCTGACGAAAAAAGCAGACTTCCGGTTCTCGTTTATATACATGGCGGCGGATATAAAGGCGGCTGCGGACATGAAAAACCTTTTGATGACCCAATCTGGCCGAAAAAAGGGGTTGTTGCGGTTACCATAAACTATCGTCTTGGACCTTTTGGTTTTGCGTGTCTTCCGGAACTTGAAAAAGAAGCGGGACATTGCGGAAACTATGGACTTTATGACCAGCTTACGGCTTTGAAATGGATAAATCATAATATTTCGGCATTCGGAGGAAATCCGGAGCAAGTCACAATTATGGGGCAAAGCGCCGGCGCGATGAGCGTTCAGCATCTTTGCCAAAATTCCCTTGCAAAGGGCTTTTTTCACGGGGCAGTAATGTCCAGCGGAGGCGGAGCGGGTCATATTCTTACCGGAAAAGCGGAAAAGAATTTTGGTTTCTGGTCAGAAGTGATGAAACTTTGCGGATGCAAAAATCTTGATGAATTCAGAAAAGTTCCTGCGGAAAAACTTTTTGAAAACTGGCAGAAAGCTCAAAAAGAAGTTAAAGGCGGAACGATGGCCGCAACTCCGGTGAAGGATAATATTTTTATTACTGAAAAACCGGAGCCTTTGGATATTCATTATATGATGGGTTCCACAAGTCACGATATGATGGCGCCGATTCTTTATTCCATGGCGAAAAACTGGGGAATAAAGCATGGGCTTGAAAATTATGTCTGGTTTTTCGAAAGAATGCTTCCGGGAGATAAAAACGGAGCATGGCACAGCAGCGACCTTTGGTATTGGTTCGGAACGCTTCCGAATTGCTGGCGCCCGATGGAGAAAGAAGACTATGTTCTTTCGGAAAAGATGTCGGAATATCTCTGCAATTTTGTAAAAAACGGGAATCCCAACGGTGGAAATCTTCCGGAATGGAAACCCTGTACAAAAGATAATAAAAAGGTGCTTAAATTGGGAAAAGAAAAAACCGGAATGGGAAAAGCAAATATGGCGAAACTTTTTTATACAATGCTCACAACAAAATCAGTCGGAGAATAAACAAAAAACTTTTAATCAAGGTGCCAAGGGGAGAATCCCCGATGGCTCACCAATAAAACGCTTCGCAAATTGCGAAGCGTTTTTTTTACATCAACTGAATATTTAAGGCCAGTGCAATTGACAAAAAGCAAAAACGGTTGACAAAAAATGCTGAATTGATTATAATTTTTACAAAGGCATACGATGTCAGTATGTCAAAAAAAGATGTGCCGATAACGTCCGAAACCTTATGTGTTTTTGACGTTATTTTTGTTTTCGGAGGGCTTTATGGAAGAAAAAATTTGCATTCTTTTGGCGCAAAGTAAAAAAAGCAATGCGGATTATCTTTCTTCCGTACTTAAAAAATCCGGATATAATAATGTTGTTTGTGCTTTTGACGGAATCGATGCGGTAAAATTATTTGAAGAATATTCTCCGGACGTTGTTTTTATAGATTCCTCGCTTCCCATTCTGGACGGAATATCTATTTTGAAAAAGATAAAAAAAGCAGACTGCGATAGTATTGCGGCAATAACATCATCTGAATACAGCAAAACGATTGCGGATGAATTTATAAAAAACGGTTCTGATGGGTTTATTACCGAGCCTTTTTCCGAAGACAGAATTATTCCGTGGCTTATCATTTCGCTTGCGGAAAAAGAGCGGAGCAAAAAATTAAAAGAAGAATACATATCCATGAGCGAAATTTTTAATGGTCGCCTTGATTTTGAACGGGTTGTGGGAAAATTTGCTTCAGAAAACTCACTTTCTTTTGAAGAAGCAAAAAAACAGCTTTGCTCAATAAGCGAATCCAAAAATATCCCGCTTGAAAAGCTGATAGAAATTTTAAAATGAGATTCAACAAAAAAGCATGGAGGTGCTTTGTTTGGCTTCAGTGGAAAAGGAAGTAACTGTGCTTATTGCCGATGATGACAAAAATATACGCACTTCCTTAAATGATGTTCTTTCTGAAAACGGTTACAAAATTATATGTGAGGCGACAAACGGTGCGGAAGCGTTTTCTCAATGCAGAAAACTCAGGCCGGATCTTGCGGTTCTTGATATAAAAATGCCGGTTATGAGCGGAATTGAGGCGGCAAAAAATATTATTTCGGAAAAACTTTGTCCCTGCGTTGTGATTCTTACCGCTTTTAACGATATTGAATCCATTATGAAAGCTTCGGAAGCCGGCGTTGCGGGATATATCACAAAACCCATAGAAAAGGAACACATTCTTCCGAATCTTGAAATTTGCCTTAAAAAATCCGCCGAATCCGCTTCGATTCTTGAAGATATTACAGAACTAAAGAAAAGAAGCAGAAGCCACGAAGCTGTTTCAAAAGCAAAACTTCTGATTATGGAAAATAAAAAATGCAGCGAACAGGAAGCTTTTGGATTTATCCGCGAACTCAGCAGGCGGAAAAACGCTTCCATGGAATCTGTTGCGCTTGGTATTATTGAAAAGTTTGAAAAATGATATGACTGATATTACAAGAAATCTTTGCAGAAAATATACGGATCTTTCCGAAGAGGAAATTGCCTGCGTTGAAGAACATTCCGGAAGACTCCAGTCCCTTGCGGATGCGGCGCAGGCCGATGCGTTCATAGATTGCCGCACTTCCACGGGAAAAACGGCGATTGTTGTAGGCGAAGCGAAACCGAGAACAGTTCCGTCGAACTATACTGTGAACATAATAGGAATGCTGATGAACTGGTGCGATGAACCGGCTATGGACCGAACTTTTCGCCTTGGGATTCCGACGAGCGAAATGCGTGTTATAAATGCGGTTGAAAACAGGACTGTTGTTCAGACAACGGAACCGATTTTCTATAACGGAAAAGTAATCGCGGTTCTTATTTATGAAAAGAAAGCAGAAGAAAAATCTTTCTTTCTCAGTGACGGAAAATCCGGATTATCCATACCATGCGACGCAAGTCTTTTCGGAGATTATCTTGACGATGCCCTGGTTTTTGTTGATAATGACTTTATTGTTGCCGGAAGAAATCTTGCCGCGGCAAAACTTTATTCCGAACTTGGATACGTTGATGATATCATCGGAATGAAAATGAGCAACATCCAGTTTGATTCTCAAAGCTATCCGGAACAGAAAGATTTTTCGGCGGAAAGCCGCAAGGTTCTTGTAAGCGGTCATCAGCTTATCTATAAAAGTATTCCGCTTTCGGATCCTGCGCTGAGTTACGTTATAATCATCAAAGATGTTACCGAAACATCCTTGATAAAAAAGCAGGGGCTTATGAAAGACGTTGCCCTAAGGGAACTTCGGCACAGAATGAACAACAGCCTTCATATGTTTGCGGATACCATGCGGCATCAGGAAAAATATGTTGAGGACAATACTGCAAAAGACGTTCTTTCAAGCACGGCGGGTCGTCTTGAAGCGCTTGCCTCCACTCTTGAAGAAATCATCCATGTAAGTTGCGAAACAGTTTCGATGAAATTTGCGCTGGAAAGGCTTCGGCTCAATATTATCCAAAACGCCTTGGAAAAAACGAAAAATATTGAAGTTCGCATTGAAGGCGATGATGTTGAAGTTTCCGCAGGAACGGCATCTTCCGTTGCGCTCGTTGTTTATGAACTTGTTCAGAATGCGATACGCCATGCTTTTCCCGGAAATCAAAACGGAAAAATAACTGTTTCAATAAAAAATGACTATCTTTTTACGGCGGTTACAGTTGAAGACAACGGCTGTGGTTTTGATAAATCCTCCGTACGAAAAGGTTCAATGGGACTTGATCTTGTTGAAACGATAGTAAACGAAAAACTGAGCGGGAAACTTGATATAGTTTCCAACGAAAACGGTACAAAAGTCATTTTTGATTTTTATGAATAATTTCCGTTCCGACGTCAGGAAACGGTTTTAATTTAAAGGCGGCGCAGCCCGAAGG
>JAFSDS010000015.1 GCA_017436125.1 Oscillospiraceae bacterium
CCCTTGATGTATCTCCGCAGGCTCTCGCTGTACCGGACATTGATTCCTATATCGGTCTGATGCACACGTTGTTCACCTTGGAGGACAGATACGGACTCCATATCGACGAAGCCGATGGGGAGATCTGCTTAAAGGTCGATGTGCGTAAAAGCAAGGATGCCGCACAGCTTCACGAAATGCTGTGTGCTTGGAGACAGGCTGCTGCCATGCTCAAAGCAGGTGAGATCACGCAGGAAGAATACGACCGTTGGCGTTACCGCTATCCCGAATTTGACAACACTCAGCGTTGGGTGAAAGTTCCTTCGCAGGAACTCAGCGATATGCTTATGGATGCACTAAAGACCGAAAGAAAGTAAGGGACTATGGGGATGGACAAATTACAATACGATAGTTTTTATAAATTCCTCGTATCTCTTGGCGTAATACTAATCGCACTTCCAGTAGTCGCATTGGTCTTTGTAATAAACGGGGAAACTCTTCTATTGAGCCAAGTTGAGTATGATAGCTTATCAGCATTTTCGCTGGAAAGCATCCAGCAGAGAGAGCAGCTTTATGATTTCATTATTTCTTGGCTTCCGCTTGCCACAAAAATATTGATACCCATCGGATTTGTTTTAGTTTTGATCGGCGGTATAAAATGGTATCTGATACAGTTGCAATTAGACGAACAAACCAAGTCCGATACCATAATGAAAAGAATCAACGCAAAAAACATGAGTACTACGGAAATCGTAGCTAAAGTCGTAGAAGAAGTTTCTGACGCTGAAGCTGAGGAAACGGAGCAAGTTGCAGAAAAACCAGTCATGTCATCGCAACGCGATATAATCTTAAAATATATGGAAATCGAAGAATTGTGTTTTAATAAGGCGGTAAGAGAGTATTCGAAGAAATATCACCTTAAGAAAAACGTGCGGGTAGGCAAATTTGATTATGATTTTATAGCGGTATCAAAGAAGGATAATGTTGATATTCTCTTTGAGGTAAAATATTGGCAGCAAATTCCGCCTACACATATTACTAACAGTTTGGCGTACAAAGTGCTTTCTGCAGGACAAAATTATGAAGTTGAGACACACCGTAATTTCCATAGTATAATTATCATTGTTGTACCAAAGCAGCACCTTGAGAGAATGAAGAACAATTTGATTACGAGAATTGAAAACTCTCAAGTTGATTGGACTGCTGAAATACAATATGTTGCTGAAGAAGATTTGAAATAATTTAACAACTTTATATTGGGAGGTGATATTATGGCACGTACCATTTTCTACTCTTGGCAAAACAATTTAGACAGCAAAACACATCGATATTTTATTGAAAAGTGCTTAAAAAAGGCTTTGGCTGATTTAGAAAAAGATGCCGCGATATATATGAGTTATGATCGAGACACCAAAGGCATTAATGGTAGTCCTGATATCACTGCAACAATATTTGATAAAATTGATAAATGTGTTTTATTCGTTTGCGACGTAAGTATTGTTAATTCAAATGCTGACGGTCGTAAGATGCCAAACCCTAATGTTTTAGTGGAATTAGGATATGCTGCGAGCAAACTCGGATGGGATAGAATTATTTGCTTATTTGACGGAAATACTGGCAATATTGAGGATTTACCATTTGATTTGCGCCAAAAAAGAGTAACTCCTTTTTATCCGGATCGAAAAAATGAACTTTCACGAGTGAGCAAGATTTTGGGAGTGAACATTTCCGATTTGTATATGAAAGGCCAACTGTTTAACCCATTAAATGATTACATTAAAGGTAAAATTGATAGATCTATTTTAGGTATTGTTAAACCTATGGCTAATTTGGTTTTTGGCACTATAACGTTAAGCGAAGGATTAGCACATGTTTCCCCTTTACTAAATTGTTCATCAGAGGAAATTGAAAAACATATCACTAACATTCATTTTCCGGCATTTATTGTGCTGAATGATTTTGATGTAGAAAATTCAAATCTTCAGGATATATTAAAGGACCTGTTTTCATCTTCATACTTCCCGAAAGAGTGGAGTTATACAGTTTTAGAGCTGATCGATTGGATAAGAGAATATAATTGGTTGATTTCAAAAAGAAACCAAAACTATCCTTTCGAAAAGATCGATTCAGCAGAATATGATAATCTTGCAACAATTAGCGCAAATGCAATTAACTCTAATAATCCAATTAATTCATTTCTGGTTTTAGAAACCATCAATAAAGATGGTAAACGTTACGTGGATACTGATGGCGGTAAAGTAATCAATACGACTCACTATGCAACAGAAAACGCTCCTTCGTTGAGACGTTGTTTATCTGTTAAACCGGAAAGCATTAAACCATTGGCAGACAAAATATACAAACTAATTATCATTTGCAAAAATTGGCTTGATGTTACTGATAGCGAGTTTATCTTGGATCCCGATTACTATGTGATTACATAAACACAAACAAAAAGAGCTAACTGACTTAATCAAAATCAGTTAGCTCTTTATTGTTGAATAATGAAGTTTTGTTGCCATTTCGTTGCCACGAATGGCTCAAATCCTTAAAAAGTCCGGTGATGACTGGGCTTTTTAGACCTGTGAGATCACTCCCACTCTATGGTTCCGATGGGCTTCGGAGTAAGGTCATAAAGAACACGGTTAATGCCCTCAACCTCGTGGGTGATGCGGTCGGTAACTTTATGAAGAACCGCATAAGGAATCTCTTCGATAGTTGCAGACATGGCATCTTTGGTGTTGACTGCGCGGATAATTGCGGGCCAGCCTTCATAACGGCTCTCGTCCTTAACACCAACGCTCTTGATATCCGGAATTACAATGAAATACTGCCATACTTTTTCGGCAAGGCCGTTGTTTGCAAATTCTTCGCGAAGAATTGCATCAGCTTCGCGAAGGGCGGCAAGACGGTCACGGGTGATTGCGCCAAGGCAGCGAACACCAAGGCCGGGACCCGGGAACGGCTGGCGGTAAACCATTGCATGAGGAAGACCGAGTGTTTCACCAACTACGCGTACTTCGTCTTTAAAGAGAAGCTTAATGGGTTCAACAAGTTCAAATTTAAGATCTTCCGGAAGGCCGCCGACGTTGTGGTGGCTCTTAACAGCTTTTTTGCCCTCTGCGGCTTTGATGCTTTCGAGGATGTCGGGATAGATGGTTCCCTGTGCAAGGAATTCAACGCCTTCAAGTTTACGTGCTTCATCAGCAAAAACTTCAATAAACTCTTTTCCGATGATTTTTCTTTTTCTTTCCGGTTCAGAAACTCCTGCAAGAAGATCAAGGAATCTGTCGGTTGCGTCAACATAGATAAGGTTTGCGTCAAGCTGGTTTTTAAAAACTTCGATTACGTTCTCGGATTCGTTTTTGCGCATAAGACCGTGGTTAACGTGAACGCATACCAGTTGTTTGCCAATAGCTTTAATAAGAAGCGCTGCAACAACGGAAGAATCAACACCGCCGGAAAGGGCAAGAAGAACTTTTTTGTCGCCGATCTGTGCGCGAAGTTCGGCAATCTGTTCCTCAATAAAGGCATTTGCAAGTTCCGGAGTTGTGATTCGTTCCATATTTTCGGGACGGGTATTGCAAGACATTTATAATTCCTCCTGTATATTAAACTTGAATCAAAAAATAAATAATCTAACAGGATAATTATACTCGCATAATGCTTTATTCGCAATATTTTTTTCGCGAAAAGAGAAGATTTTATTTGGTCATATTGACAGATTTTGCATAATATGATTTAATCTGTTTAAAGAAATCTTTAAATAGATTGGAGGCGGCATTTTTGGCATTGCACGAAGTTCTTTCCGCGCTTTCGGATGATACCCGGCGCGCAATTCTGCAAAAACTGCGTGAAGGAAAAATAAATTCCGGGGATCTTGCCGCATCCGTTGGGCTTTCGCCCCAGGCTCTTTCGTATCACCTTGCAAAGCTTAAAAAAGCCGGTCTTATATATGAAACAAAGAAAAAGAATTTTATATATTACGAGCTGGATCTTACCGTTCTTGATGAAGCGATTCTTTGGATAAGCACCTTGAAAGGAGAGAAAAACAATGAAAAATAAAAAATCTCTTTACTGTTTTTTAATGTTCCTTCCCCTTATTATAACCGTTATTGCCCTTCCCTTCCTTCCGGAAAGTGTTCCCGCCCATTATAATCTGGCCGGAGAGATCGACCGCTGGGGAAGCAAATACGAATCTTTGATCTTCCCTCTCTGCATCATCGGCATTGGTTGCTTTATGCTCTGGATGACAAAAATCGCCGCAAAGCAGGAGGAAGGAGGAAAAAACAACGAAAAAATTGTTTTCTATACCGGCATGGGTCTTTCGATATTCTTTACTGCGGAGCATTGCTATTTTCTCTTCCGGGATTTTAAAGCTGCTTCTTCCATGAGTTTATCTTCAGTGGACATAAACCAGTTTATCTGCGTCCTTCTCGGCATAAGCCTTGTGATAATGGGTAACTTTATGCCAAAGCTCCGCAATAACGGCGTCATTGGCCTTAGAACAAGCTGGAGCATGAAAAACGATGTCACCTGGAAGAAATGTCAGATGTTCGGCGGAATTTCCTTTATCATCGGCGGAATACTCATGGTCATCGCCGGAATCTTCCTTGAGGGATATCTTGCCATGTGTGTCGCCCTCGGCATAATCCTTGTTTGCACCGTTGCGGGCGTTATTTACAGCTATAAAGTCGCGCAGAAATACTGATTTTATAAAACAAAAAAGGGTGCTTCGTAATGAAGCACCCTTTTTTATTACATGGTTTTCATTTTGTCGATAAGCTTGGAACAAATGCGTTCAACAAACCATTTTTCCGTACTTTTATTTTTTATATCATCCGTTTCTATCCACATAACGCCGCTGTTTTCGTCCGGTTTTATGGAAATATCCTGTTTTTCGTCCGCTTCAAAAATATATGTCACATTGAGGTGAAGATGCGCGGAAACATATTCTCCCCTTTTTTCGTGCCCGCTCACCGTAACGATTTCAAGGGACGCGATATCTTCTGAAACAGGGCGGATATCGGTTATTCCGCTTTCCTCCCTTGCCTCCCTTTCCGCAACAGCCAAAAGATCCTTTTCGCCATCCGCGTGACCTCCCATCCATGCCCAGGAATCATAGATGTTATGGTATATCATAAGGACTTTTGTCCTTTCTTTGTTGACTACCCATGCGGAGGCGGTAAAATGGGCGGTTTTGTTTTCTCTTTTAAAAACCTCTGCGCCGGAGGAAAGCCATTCCAGAAGGATCTCCCTATCCTTTTCTTCCTGTTCGTTATATGGGGTATATTTAATGATCTGTTCTTTAAGGTCCATAAATTTTTCTCCTAAAAATCAAGGCGGAAGATATCCTTCCGCCTTTTGTTTATTTAAGAAAGTGCTTTTGCGCGAAGTTCGCTTTCAAAAGTGATAGCTGCCTGGCAGTTGTTGATGAACAGAACATCGGTAACTCCGTACTGCTCGATAAGTGCGCCAACGCCTTTGGTCTGTTCTCTTATGTCAACAACAACGACCTGTTCATAATAGTCGATCATATAGGGAACAAATGCGTTTCCATAGGATTCCTTGAAAACCATAAGGGTCTTTCCGTTTTTGTTTTCGCTGGTAATAACAGTAAGAGGGTTATCGCCGCTGATGAACATTCCGGCATAGGTTTTGGAGTTGGGGTTGATGGCGGATGCGTTGTACCATGCACCGCTGTTGCCCGCAACCATGGAATAACCGATATGGGGGAAGCGGCCTACGGTATAGTCAAGATTTTCTTTAAGAACGGAGGGGCCGCCGGCAAAGTTATAAAGAGTTCCGAGGAAATCGGTTTTTGTTACGCTTTCATAAGTATCAAGAGCATAAGGAATAACGTCGTTTGCGTTGCAGAAAGCAACGGATGCATAATATGCGCCAAGGCTTGTCCAATGGTGGTCGGTACGATAGAACATGTATTCATCCGCGTGCTCGGTCATAACGCCAAGGCAGTCCGCGGCTTTAACGCCTTCGTTGAGCATTGCATAGGTTGCGTCGATATGTGCCTTTGTTCTTTCATAAGGGTCGGTATATCCCGCTGGGGAGTTGAAGGTGCAGCTTTTTGGAACAAGAAGTGCGTTTACACTGATGTCGGGATATTTTTCCGCAAATTTATTGATGGTTGCTGCCCAGCCGGGGTTTCCGTCTGCGGAAGGAAGGAAGTATTCGAGAGCATAGTCGCCGCAGATAAGAACAGCGCCGGAATAATATGCGTCGATATTGTTGTTATAATGGCCTGCTTCGGTTTCCGGAACGATGTTATCAAGGTTATCGGAAAGAGCGCCGTTTCTTCCGGCTTTGATGTATTTCTGGTTTTTGGGAACTATCTGGATTCCGCAGTTTTCACAGGCGTTTTCAGCATTTATGCTGTGGCCGGTTTTCGGTGCAAGTTCGGTTCCGCATACGGAACAGAGCTGCGGTTCGGAACAGGTTGCTTCCGCACCGGGAACATGATCAAGCTTTGGAGCAAGTTCAATTCCGCAGCCTTCGCAGGTCTGGGGTGCTGCACAGGTTGCTGCGGGGCCTGCACGGTGACCGAAAGGTTCAACAAGAACTTCTCCACAGTCAACGCATATCTGGGGTTCGGTACAGGTTGCGGAAGGGCCGGGAACATGTTCGTGGCTGCATCCCGCAAAAGCAAGAATTAAAAGGGCTATAGTAAGGATAAGGGCTGTTTTTTTCATTTCGTCCTCCGGTTTTTAAATTTTGGGCCAAAATCTCCGAATAAAATTATACCGCCATTTCCCCATTATTTCAACAGAAAAAACGGCGGTTTATAAATATGATAAAAAAGAATCAAAGATAGCGGTCAAGTTTTTCCAAAATAGCCTTCTTCATCTCGTCCTTTTTCTCTTTTGTTTTGTTTTTAAGGCGGATGCTTCTGTTTTTAAAACTTTCCGCCGCTCTTACGGAACCGTGATACATCTCTTTTCCGTAATCTTTTATCTCCTCATGGATGTGTTTTCGATAATGCCTTGCCCGGTTTATTCCGTCAAGAAGCTCCCCCTCCGTGCGAAGCCAGTCTTCGGTAAAGGATTCATCCTTTTTATATTTTCCGGCACGGTAATTTTCGAGAACGGTTTTATATCTTTCTGATGCCTTTGCAACGGAATCCTCCCAGGAGATATAAATTTTATCCATGGCATTTTGACCGGTTTTTTTCATTATCTCCGGAGTTTTAAGTATCTCGAAAAGTCTTTCTGAAAAAGATTCCGCATTGTTTTCACAGAGAAAACCCGTTTCCCCGTCGGTTATGCCTTCCGCGGCGCAGCTTCCTTTTATAAGCAGGCTTGCAAGGCCGCAGGCAGCCGCCTCGCGGACAACAAGACCGTTTGTATCATAGACGGAGGGGAAAAGGAAAAGATCCGCCCTGCAGTACCATGCACGGATGGTTTCTCTGTTATGTATCGGACCGGTAAAAATACATTTTTCATCTATGCCCAGCTCTTTTGCATAGTTTTTTACTTCCTCGATATCAAGACCGCCGCCGATGAACACCATGCGGAAGTCTTTTCCTTTTTCATCAAGCTTTTCAAGCGCCTCAAGAATCGTATCAAGGCCCTTATACCAGGCCATTCTTCCCACGAAAAGGAAAACCGGAACATTCTTCGGGATATCATAACCCTTTTCCGCTTCTGCAATAAGCTCATCGGAAACGCGGCCTTTGGGGATATCGACTCCGTTTCGCATAACTACGTATTCGCCCTTATAGCCAAGGCTTTTAAGGTTTTCTCCCGCTCCCTCGCTCACTACCCAGACTTCGTCACAGGCTTCGATGTTTTTTACCATCTGGTGGATAACTTTTTCCTGAAGGAACTTATTGTTGACCGCCCTTGCGATATCAACGTCAAACTTGGTGTGGTAAGTAAAAACAACCGGCGCATCAATAGCCCCGCGCAGAACCCTTGCAAGAAAAGTTGATGCAAAAGGGCAGTGGGTATGGATTATATTTATATTTTCCTCTTTCACCTCGTCAACGGTTTTCGGCATAAAGGGATATCCGGCGCGGTAATTAAGAATTTTTTCCGTATTGATGCTTGGATAGCGGATGATTTTGTAATCATATCCGCTGTCATCCGCACCGGGATAATACGGAACCGCAACCGCCGCTCTTCCGTGGTTTTTATTTATATTTACCGCATAATTCATTACTGTATTGGCAACGCCGTCAATAAGGGGCGGAAAGCTGTCGTTAAGAAGACATACGCTGAGTTTTTCCTCCATTTTTTCTTCACCGCCTTAAAGTTTTTCTAAAATCCGGAAACATTATAACCGTAAAATGTTAAAAAACTGTTTCCTTAAAATTAATTTTAGCCTTGGCGAAGAAGAAATTTTGTTGAAAAAGGAATGTGCAACCGCCGGTTGCTAAAGTTTTAAACCGATGTTGATAGACATTTACATCGTTAAATGATATGATTTTATCATAAAAGGAGGTGTTTTTTATGACCCTTGGCGAAAAGATATATCAGCTTCGCACCGAAAGGAACCTTTCTCAAGGAGATCTTTCGGATCTGCTCGAAGTTTCGCGCCAGAGTGTTTCAAAATGGGAAAACGGCGCGGCAACCCCGGACCTTGACAAAATCGTTAAACTTTCCGAAATTTTCGGCATAACCATCGACGAACTTGTTAAAGGGGAAGAACTTCCTGTTATAGAAAACGGGAAACCGGCTGAAATTGTCATAAAAAAAGAAAACAGTTTTCCGCCCCGCAAAATTTCCGGAACGGTTTTGCTTTCTATTCCTGTCATTATCATATTTATGTGTTTTGCAATCGGCGGGCTTGAAGGTGCCCTTGCGGGAGTTTTGCTTTCTTCCCCTCTCATACTTTGCGGCCTTGTTTGCTTCATCTTCAAAAAGAACGTTGGGCTTTGGTGCGCATGGGCCGTATTTTTTGCGGTGGATATGTATCTTCGTGTTGCAACGGGAATAAATTCCTCCGTTATCCTTAATTTTCAGACGCTTTTATTTTTAATCCGCGGCGGAGAATTTATAAGGCTTCTTCTGGGGTTTGCCCAGCTTGCGGCAATCCTTTCGCTTATTATTATAACGGTTCTGCGTTTTATAAAAATTCCGCTGGGAAACAAAAAAACTCCCCTGATTTTCTGGGGAATTTATGCTGTTATGAAAATTGCTATGGCAGTTTTCTCCGCAAGCCATCTGTATCTGCAGATAAGGAACTACGTTCTTTCAACAATGAACACCGGGCTTTATGTCTTTTTCCATTCCCTTTATGTTTGGATTTATACCGGCTTTTTTGTTGCTGCTTTGGTTTTAACGGCAAGATATTTCTATACAAAAAAACATAAAGCCGCGCAATAAATTCCCATAATATTTGCATATTAAAACTCCCGTGCTCGCTTGAGCACGGGTGTTTTTATATTTGAGCATCAATATCAGATTTTCTTCTGTGCTTCGCAGTATGCGCAGCGGCAGATTCCGTTTTCTTTATCGGTATAGTGGAAAATATGGTCGATCTCCTGCTCAATGCTGGTTATGCAGCGGGGGTTATCGCAGAAAACCTTGTTGACAAGTTCTTCCCCGTGCTCATCCTCTTCGCAAAGTGAGCACGGCATGGGGGTTTCTGCAAGAAGCTTGAGAATAAGGGCCATTCTGATATATTTTCCGCAAAGGGCCTGGTCAAAATAGCAAGCTCTCGGGTCATTATCGACCTTTGTGCTGATTTCGTTTACCCTGGGAAGAGGATGCATGATGCAAAGATCGGGTTTTGCGGTTTCAAGTTTTGCCAAATCGAGCACGAAGGAGTTTTTAAGGCGTTCATATTCGGCGGGATCCGCAAAACGCTCTCTCTGGATGCGGGTCATATAAAGGATGTCAAGTTCCGGCATGGCCTCTTCAAGGGTGCGGACCTCTTTATAGGGAATACCTTTTTTATCAAGGGTTTCGGTCTTTACGTATTCCGGAACACAAAGCTCCTCCGGAGATATAAGAACAAATTTTATGCCGGTATATCTGGAAAATGCGGCAATAAGGGAATGAACGGTGCGTCCGAATTTAAGGTCGCCGCAAAGGCCGATGGTAAGGTCATTAAGGCGGCCCTTATGACGGCTGATGGTAAGAAGGTCCGTAAGGGTCTGGGTCGGATGAAAATGTCCGCCGTCGCCTGCGTTGATTATCGGAATGCGCGAAGCTTTTGCCGCAACAATGGGTGCGCCCTCTTTGGGATGGCGCATGGCGATGATATCCGCATAGCAGTTTACGGTGCGGATGGTATCCGCAACACTTTCGCCTTTTGCGGTGGAAGAACTTCCCGCTTCGGAAAATCCGAGTACGGAACCGCCAAGGTTGAGCATGGCCGCTTCAAAGCTGAGGCGGGTTCTGGTGGAAGGTTCAAAGAAAAGGGTTGCAAGGATCTTTCCTTTGCAAATTTCGGAATATTTTACCGGGTCGGCGATTATATCGTTTGCAACGGAAATAAGATCGTCGATCTCTTCGACTGAAAGATCAAGGATATCAATAAGATTGCTCATTATTTTGCTCCATTAACTGCAAGATAGTTTTTGATTCTGGTTACGTTTTCTTCGTTTGCGGGATCCTCTTCGAGGAACTCGATGATATCATATACGTCAACAACGGAATATACCGGGAAGCCGAACTGTTCGGCAATTTCCTGCATTGCGCCTTTTTCGGTCTGGCCTTTTTCCTTGCGGTCAACCATGATGAAGGTTGCGATTACTTTGGTTCCCTCAAGCTGGCTGAGGATCTCCATGGATTCGCGGATAGCGGTGCCGGCGGTGATTACGTCCTCGATGATAACGATCTCCTGACCTTCCTGGGGAATATAGCCGACAAAAGTGCCGCCTTCGCCGTGGTCTTTAACTTCTTTGCGGTTAAAGAAGAAGGGAACGTCAAGGCCGTTTTTGGAAAGTGCAACAGCGGCGGAAATGGAAAGGGGAATACCTTTGTATGCGGGGCCATAGAGAACAGCGTCTTTTTTGCCGAGTTTGTCAAAATATGCTTTTGCATAGAATTCGCCGAGTCTGGAAATCTGTGCGCCGGTTTTGATCATGCCTGCGTTTACAAAATAGGGGATCTTGCGGCCGGATTTTGCGGTGAAGTCGCCGAATTTAAGAACGCCGGCGCTCTGAAGAAATTCAATAAACTCTCTTTTATAAGCTTCCATGATTTTATCTCCTTTTTATGTATCGATTAACCTACAAATTCTGCAACGCAGCGCTCGTATGCGGCAACCGGATCTTCTGCTGCGGTGATGGGGCGGCCAACTACTATATAGTCGGAACCGATTTCTTTTGCATCGGCAGGGGTCATAACGCGTTTCTGGTCGCCTTTATCGCCGTCTGCAAAACGAACGCCGGGGGTTACGGTAACAAAATCAGCGCCGCAGGAATCGTGAACTTTTTTGGATTCAAGCGGAGAGCATACAACGCCGTCAAGACCTGCTTTTTTTGCGTTGAGGGCATAGTGCATAACAACTTCGGGAAGGGGTTCTTTGATAAGAAGGTCGTTTTCCATAGCTTCCTGGTCAGTGGAGGTAAGCTGGGTTACTGCGATGAGCATGGGGCGGGTGCCGTCGGGTCTGGTAAGGCCTTCGATAGCTGCTTCCATCATACGGCAGGTTCCGCTTGCATGAAGGTTGCACATATCAACGTCAAGGTTGGAAAGAACAGCCATTGCTTTTTTTACGGTGTTGGGGATATCATGAAGTTTGAGGTCAAGGAATATTTTATGGCCTCTTGCTTTGATTTCGCGAACGATGCTCGGGCCTTCTGCATAGAAAAGCTCCATACCGATTTTTACGAAAGGTTTTTTGCCCTCGAATTTATCAAGGAACTCAAAAGTTTTTTCTGCGGAAGAAAAATCGCAGGCAATAATAACGTCTTTTCCCATTTTATTTAACTCCTCCTATAATTTCGCTGAGATTATTGATTCCGTATTTATCCATGACGCGCGGCAGATCATTGATGATGTCGCGGCAGATGTAAGGATCCACAAGGTTTGCGGCGCCAACCTGAACAGCGGTTGCGCCCGCAAGCATAAGTTCGATTACGTCTTCGGCGCAGGAAACGCCGCCCATTCCGACTATCGGAATGTTTACCGCCTGGGCAACCTGATATACCATTTTTACTGCAACGGGGAAAATTGCCGGGCCGGAAAAACCGCCCATTTTGTTTGCGATGACGGGCTTTTTGGTTTTAAGGTCGATTCTCATGCCCATGAGGGTGTTGATGAGGGAAAGACCGTCCGCGCCGGCTTCTTCACAGGCTTTTGCGATGGAAACGATATCGGTTACGTTGGGCGAAAGTTTTACGATAACGGGTTTTGTGGTAACAGCTTTAACGGCTTTTACGATGGTTGCGGCGGCTTCGGGCGAAGTTCCAAAGCTCATGCCTCCTCCGTGAACGTTGGGGCAGCTGATGTTTACTTCCAGCCAGCCGACCTGGTCGCATTTATCGAGTTTTTCACAGGTATAGGCATAATCCTCAACGGAAAAACCGGAAACGTTTGCCATGACCTTTTTATTGAAGCATTTTGCAAGCTTCGGAAGTTCCTCGCCGATAACTTTTTCAACGCCCGGATTCTGAAGGCCGACGGCGTTTATCATTCCTGCGGTGCATTCAGCGATACGGGGAGTCGGATTTCCGAAGCGGGGCTCTTTGGTGGTTCCCTTGAAGGAGAAAGTGCCGAGCATGTTGATATCATAAAGTTCGGCAAATTCATAGCCGTAACCAAAAGTTCCGGATGCGGGGATAATGGGGTTATCCATTTCGATTCCGCAAAGATTTACTTTTAATCTTTCCATAAGATCTCCTCCTTCATCATAATGGGTCCGTCTTTACAGATACGTTTAAAGCCGGTGAGGGTTTTGCAGGAACAGCCCATGCAGGCGCCGAATCCGCATCCCATTCTTTCCTCAAAACTGAGCTGGCCGGAAGTTTTGGAAGCATTCCATACCGCTTTAAGCATGGGTTCCGGACCGCAGGTGAAGAAGTGGGTATAGTCGATATCCTTCATGGCTTCGGTAACAAAGCCTTTAATTCCGCAGGAACCGTCAACAGTGGTTACATAAACCTTGCAGCTGAGGGCTTTGAATTCTTCCTCATAGAAGACCTCTTCTTTGGTGTTAAAGCCAAGGATAACAGAAACCTCTTTTCCCTCTTTGCAAAGTTCCTTTGCAAGCATATAAAGGGGAGGAACACCGACACCGCCTCCGATAAGAAGCGGTTTTTCGCCGGAAAGCGAGGTATCGTATCCGTTGCCGAGGGAGGAAAGGATATCAAGAGTTCCTTCGGTCATATCTCTCATCTGTTCGGTGCCTTTTCCAACAACTTTATAGATGAGGGTAAGTTCGTTTTCTTCTGCGTCAAAAACGGAAATGGGGCGGCGGAGATAAAGTCCGTCAAGCTTTATGTTTACAAACTGACCCGGGCGGGTGATATCGGAAGTATCGCCCGCAAGGACCATTTTCATAATGTCCTTTGTCAGGGGTTTGTTTTCTTTTATTTCAAAAAGCAGCTGTCTCATATTTCCTCCTTAAGCGTCGATGGTGGAGATGCAAAGGGTTGTTTCTTCAAGAACGTCGAGAAGAACTTTTACTGTATCAAGTGCGGTGAAAACAGAAACGTTATTTTCGATAGCATAGTTGCGGATAAGCTGACCGTCATTTTCCTGGCCGACGGAACCTATATCACGGGTGTTTATAACGTATGCGATATGGCCCTGGCGGAGGGAATCGCGGATCTCTTCGCTTCCGTCGCTGAGCTTTTTAAGAACATGGGTACGGATTCCGTTTTCTTTAAGGAATTTTGCGGTACCTGCGGTGGCTTCAATGTTAAAGCCAAGGTCATAGAAGCGGCGGATAAGAGGAAGTGCTTCTTTCTTATCTTTGTCCGCGATGGTTGCGAAAACAGTTCCGTAATTCTGAAGGTGCATTCCGGAAGCCTGAAGCGCTTTATAAAGTGCGCGGTTAAGTTTATCGTCATAGCCGATGGCTTCGCCGGTGGATTTCATTTCCGGAGAAAGATATGCGTCAAGGCCGCGGATCTTGTTGAAGGAGAATACCGGAACTTTTACATACCATCTCTTCTTTTCATCAGGATAGATTCCGAAGATGCCCTGTTCTTTAAGGCTCTTGCCGAGGATTACCTCCGTTGCGATATCCGCAAGGCTGTATCCGGTGGATTTGGAGAGGAAAGGAACGGTTCTTGAAGAACGGGGGTTAACTTCGATGATATAAACATCATCATGCTCATCAACGATGAACTGGATGTTATAAAGACCGATGATGCCGATTCCAAGTCCCAGTTTTTTTGCATACTGAAGAATGGTGCCTTTAACTTTATCGGAAATGCTGAAGGTGGGATATACGCTTATGGAGTCGCCGGAATGGATACCGGTTCTTTCAACAAGCTCCATGATACCCGGAACAAAAACGTCGATTCCGTCACAGATAGCGTCAACCTCGACCTCTTTGCCGAAGATGTATTTATCTACAAGAACGGGCTTATCTTCGCCAAGTTCAACAGCGGTTTTAAGATACTGACGAAGCTGTGCTTCGGTTGCGACTATCTGCATTGCGCGTCCGCCAAGGACAAAGGAAGGACGAACAAGAACAGGATATCCGACTTCCGCCGCCGCTTTGCAGCCATCCTCAATATTTGTTACAGCTTTGCCTTTCGGCTGGGGAATATTGAGTTCTTCAAGTATCTTTTCAAAGCTGTCACGGTTTTCAGCTCTTTCAATGGCGTCGCAGTCGGTTCCAATGATTTTAACGCCTCTGTCGCGGAGAGGCTCTGCAAGGTTGATCGCGGTCTGGCCGCCGAGGGAAGCGATTACGCCCTCCGGTTTTTCAAGTTCGATGATGTTCATAACATCTTCGGGGGTAAGGGGCTCAAAATAAAGCTTATCGCTGGTGGTATAGTCGGTGGAAACGGTTTCGGGGTTGTTGTTGATGATGATTGCCTCGTAACCGGATTTTTTGATGGTGGTTACCGCATGAACGGTGGAATAGTCAAATTCAACGCCCTGACCGATACGGATAGGGCCTGCGCCGAGAACGATTATCTTCTTTTTATCGGTAACAACAGATGCGTTTTCGCCGGTATAGGAAGAATAGAAATAAGGGATATATGCTCCGCAGTGGAAGGTATCGACCATTCTGTAAACCGGGAACATATTTTTCTCCTTGCGGAAATTGAAAACCTCGATCTCATCGCAGTTCCAGAGTTTTGCGATGAATTCATCGGAAAAGCCCATTTTCTTTGCTTCAAGAAGAACTTCTTCGTTTTTGACGTTCTCTTTGACTTTAATTTCCATCTTAACGATGTTTTCAACAGCTTTAAGGAAGAATTCAGTGATTTTGGTAACTTCGTGGAGTTTTGCGGTGGTTTCTCCGCGGCGGAGAAGTTCCGCAATTCCGAAGATGTTGTCATCGCGGAATTCTTCGATATATTTATAAATCTCTTCGGTGCTCATGCCGTCGAATTTTTTAAGATAGAAGTGGCATACGCCGGTTTCAAGGCTGCGGACGCCTTTAAGAAGACATTCTTCAAGGTTGGAACCGATGCCCATAATTTCGCCGGTGGCTTTCATCTGGGTTCCGAGGGTGTTGGGTGCGGAAGCGAATTTATCGAAGGGGAATCTCGGAAGTTTTGCGATGACATAATCGAGGGAAGGCTCGGTTTTTGCGGTGGTTCCCGCAAGTTCGATTTCATCAAGGGTCATGCCCACAGCGATTTTTGCGGTTACCTTTGCGATGGGGAATCCGCTTGCTTTGGATGCAAGAGCGGAGGAACGGGAAACGCGGGGGTTAACTTCGATAAGGTAATATTCGGAACTTTCTGGATTGAGAGCAAACTGAACGTTGCATCCGCCTTCGATTTTAAGCTCGCGGATGAGTTTGATTGCGGAATCGTTGAGCATTTTCATATCGTGGTCGGAAAGGGTCATAATCGGAGCCACAACGATGGAGTCACCGGTATGAACGCCAACAGGGTCAACGTTTTCCATTCCGCAGATGGTGATGGCATTGTCTTCGGAATCGCGCATTACCTCAAATTCGATTTCTTTATATCCTTTTACGCTCTTTTCGATAAGAACCTGGTGAACGGGAGAAAGCTTGAATGCATTGCGGCCGATTTCGATAAGCTCCTCTTCGTTATTTGCAAAACCGCCGCCGGTTCCGCCAAGGGTAAATGCAGGGCGAAGAACAATGGGGTATCCGACGCGCTCTGCGGCTGCTTTTGCTTCGTCGAGGTTATAGGTGATTTCGGAGGGGATTACAGGTTCGCCGATGGACTGGCAAAGCTCCTTGAAAAGTTCGCGGTCCTCTGCGCGCTCAATGCTTTCGCTGCTGGTTCCAAGAAGTTTTACACGGCATTCTTTAAGGATACCTTTTTTCTCAAGCTGCATTGCAAGGTTAAGACCTGTCTGGCCGCCGATTCCGGGAACGATCGCATCCGGTCTTTCGTGGCGGAGGATCTTTGCGATGTATTCAAGGGTAAGAGGTTCCATATAGACCTTATCCGCAATAAGAGTATCGGTCATGATGGTTGCGGGGTTGCTGTTGCAAAGAACAACCTGATAGCCTTCCTCTTTAAGGGCAAGGCATGCCTGGGTTCCGGCATAGTCAAATTCTGCCGCCTGGCCGATTACGATAGGGCCGGAACCGATGATAAGGATTTTTTTGATGTCCGTTCTTTTTGCCATTCTTTTTCGCTCTCCTTCAAAAAATTTAGGATTTATATGAATTTATTTATAAACGATTTTTCCGTCCATAACCGTAAGGACGCATTTTCCAAAAAGTTCCCAGCCTTCAAAAGGCGTTGCTTTTCCCATGGAAAGGAATTTTTCCGGCTCAACTTTTTCAATTTCTTCAAGGTTCCATACGGTAAAGTCGTTTCCGAGTTTGATACCAAAGCGTTTTCTCGGATTTATTGCCAGAAGTTCGATTGCTTTTTCAAGGGTGATGATTCCGGTTTTAACAAGCTTTGTATAAACAACCGGGAAGCAGGTTTCGATTCCGGTTATGCCGAACGGGCTTTTTTCAAGACCCCGGGATTTTTCCTCCGCGGAATGGGGCGCATGGTCGGTGGCGATCATATCAATGGTGCCGTCCTTGATTCCTTCGATAAGGGCTTCCCTGTCCGCTTTGCTTCTTAGCGGGGGGTTCATCTTGAATCTTCCCTCTTCTTTAAGGTCGCTGTCGTCCATAACAAGGTAATGGGGTCCGGTTTCACAGGTTACGTCAACGCCCTCTGCCTTGGCTTTTCTTATAATGTCAACGCTCTCTTTCGTGGATATATGGCATACATGATAGGCGCATCCGGTTTCTTTTGCAAGGCGAAGGTCGCGTTCTATCTGTTTCCATTCGCTTTCGCTGCAGATGCCTCTGTGGCCGTGTTCCTTTGCGTATTCTCCGTCATGGATATATCCGCCCCGAAGAAGCTCGTTTACTTCGCAATGGGCAACTATCATTTTACCAAGGGCCTTTGCACGAAGCATTGCCTCGCGCATCATTTCTTCGCTTTGAACTCCCCTTCCGTCATCGGAAAAGGCAATAACTTTATCCGCAAGGCTTTCCATATCAACAAGTTCCTCGCCTTTTTCACCAATGGTTATGGCAGCATAGGGAAGAACTTCGATAACGGCGTCCCTTTCGATGATATCCGTCTGCTCTTTAAGATGCTCAAGCGAATCCGGAACGGGATTAAGGTTCGGCATGGTGCATACAGAGGTGTATCCGCCTTTTGCGGCGGCTTTTGAACCGGTTTCTATAGTTTCTTTATATGAAAAACCCGGCTCGCGAAAATGCACATGCACGTCGCAAAAACCGGGAAAAACAGTATATTCGGAAAGGTTATCAGCAGCGGCCTCCATATCGGAAGTCACTTCTGCAAAAAAGGATTTTTCGGCAAAATCGGATTTGAATTCAATTTTTTTGATTTCATTAGCGTTTGTCATTTTTCCGCATCCTCTCAAATAAAAAATCCGCTGACGAACAGACTTCGTCGGCGGATGTGCATACAAAAACTACGGCACCGCAATTTTTATTTGCAAAGCGCCAAAAAAAAGAATGTTATACAAAACCTTGCCGATCTCTCTGTATCGTCTGTTAAAGATTTATATTACAATATATATTAACATAATAAAATAATATTTGTCAAGGGAAGGACAGATATTTATTAAACCGTATTGTAAAAAAACATACCGGGTGATATATTGTAAACAGAGAGATAAACAGAATAAAGCAATAAAGAGTTTTTATCCCGTCTTGGGATTTTATATAAATTCTTTGGAGGATAATACCATGTTTTTTAAAAAGGGTTTTGGATGGAAAGCCTGTTTTGATGAAAACAGCGGCAGATATTTCGGCGAATACGGCGGATTTCAGGACTATCATCTTTTTGAGATAACAAAAGAAATATTCGACCGGCTCGATAAAAAAATGAAAGAGAGCGAAGCCGGCAGCATTATGCACGAAGGAAGACATATGTATATGGCTGTTGACGACCGCTGCGGCCCTCCTTATACAATAATTTTTGATGATGATTATAAAAAACTCTGTCCCTGGGCAAGCGTTATAAAAAGCGGAGATGTCTGGCCCGATGAACTGACCGATGCGGCCGCTGAACTGTTTGAATCGAAAAAAACAACCGTGAACAGCAAAGAAAGAAACGAGAACTGAAAAACAGGGAATAATACTTATAAATTCCAATATATCAAACAGGTCCGAATGGGCCTTGTTTTTTCGAGCACGCAAAAAAGAGCATCCGCAAAAGCGGATGCTCTTTTTATTTTTGTTTCAGTTAAGACCCATGGCCTTTTGGCTTATCTTCTTTTTCCAAGAACAAAAGCTGCTGCGGCAAGAACCGCAATTCCTGAAAAAGCGGAATATACCGGTGCGCCGGTTTCGGGGTTGGCTTCGCCTTCGGTTTTGCCGTTCATATTGATAATGATGTTGCTTACGTTTTCGCCTTCGCCGCCGATGCCGCCGGAATAACCGGTTACTGCAACGTCCGCTCTGTCGCGGATACGGATGCGAGGTGCGATACCGTCAAAGCTGTTGTCATAGGATGCAAGACCGGTTACAACAACTTCGGAACCGACTCTGAGGTTCTGAACATCTTTATCGGTGGTGATATAACCGTCGATGAAAACTCTTGCGGTTTCGCCTTTTGCGTCTTTTACCATAATGGTCTGAACAAGGCCGTTTTCTTTTGCATAGCTTTCAACAACGCCCTTGATGGTGATAAGACTTCCGAGAACGCTGCCGTCGTTTACGTCTTTTGCAGAAACTTCTTTGGGAGTTACGGGAGTTTCTTCTCCGACTTTTTCGATGGAGCTTACGTTGAGCTGTCTTTCGCCGTTATAGGAACTGGTGGTACCGCTGATGCGGACTTTATCGCCGATCTTGAAGTTTCCTGCAACGGGGAATGCGTTGATACCTGCGGTTTCGTCCTGAACATAGATGCAGTCAAAGAAAGCGGTATCTTTGTCATATCCGGATGCGTTGGAGGTTACAATGCCTTCAACGGTGAATTTAACGCCTTCGTCTTTTTCAGCCTGAACATCTGCGATATCGCTGATGGTTACGGGGTTGATGTATGCAAGAAGGTTTTCACAGATCTTATAGTTGGAATAGTTCTTTTCGGAACCGCTGTCTTCAATGGTTGCCTGAACTTCGAAGTTGGACATGAATGCCGCACCGGAAACAATGATAAGTCCCTGGCCTTCAAGCTGTTCGGCCGCCATTACCATAAGGCGGTTATCGCCCTCTGCGTATTCATATTTCGGGGTTTCATTTCCGCCAAGTCCGTCTTTATCAACGTCAACGGAATAAGTGGTTGCATGTCCGAAGACGATAGGAGTTACGGTTTCGGGAAGGGTTCCGTCAGCAGTGAAGATGGTTGCGCCGCCGTAATGGCTGAATACTTCGGTATAAAGTCTGTCATAGGGATTTTCGGGATCGACTTCAACTCCTTCGGTAAGGAAGCTGTCGCCGTAGGTGTTGAAATAAAGTCTCCATTTATCAACGCCGTCCGCTGCACTTCTTACATCGTCATAAGTTGCGTCATCGCCCATTCTGATGGAGGAGCCGAGAGCTTTGAGAATGTCGTTCTGGGTTTCCGCCATATGTTTGATTTCCGGATTGTTCTGGATAATGTCATAGTTTTCATAGTTATCGGACCAGCCGGCAATAATTACGATTCCGCCCGCTTTGTTGAATGCTGCAATAGCTTCAAGTTCTGCTTCGGAATAAACTTTGGGGTCGTTCTGCGCAGCCTCAAGTCGTCTGGAAGGAGCGGTAAGGATAAGTGCTTTATATTTCGGATTGGAGCATGCTGCGATGAGGTCTTCGCTCTCATAGAGAGTTACGGTGCGAACGCCGTATCCCGCTGCAAGCTGGCCAAAGTTGCCCATGCTGTCTTTATAGTTTCCGTTTACATATTCGTTATAGTGGGATGCATCTATACCGATGTAAACAAGTTTTTCCGAATCCTGAACGTCAAGCTCAACATCCATGGTGAAGGTATATTCTTCGCCGTCAAGCTCAACAACAGCGGTTACGGTAACGGTAGTTACTTTTGCGGTTTCGGGAGTCCATTTGAACTCAACAGCACAAGTTCCGGAAGCGGGAACGGTATAGCCTTTGGTATCGGTTCCGATAACCTCGCCGCCCTTGATGGAATAGGTAAGAGCTTTTACGGTTGCTTCGGATTTTTCGCTGTTGAAAAGAGTGGTAGTAAGGGTAAGTTCTTCGCCGGTTACGGGGGTGGAAGTTCCGCTTACAAAGCTGGAGATACCGAGTTTAAGGCTTTCGCCTACCCAAACGGGAGCAGTTACGGCAAGGTCGCCGTCGCCTTCGGTAACGCGGATGAAGTAATAGCTGTATGCGGGATCGATCTCTGCGGTAAGTTCGCCTGCGGCAAGAACAGCGGGATCATCCCAGGTGTATGCGGTTTTACCGGAGTTTACAACAACTTCAACTTTGCTGATGGAATCGGATGCATCCGGATCATAAACAGTTACGTTGATGTTGAGTTTTTCCGGAACTTCCTCGATGGTGGAACCGAGAAGCTTTCCGTTAACGGTATATCCGATCTCAAGGTTTTTATCCTCGGTTGCATACATACGCATATCGCGGATAGCCTGATAGATGCCTTCTTCGGTGAAGTTATCGGTAAGAACAACATCACGGGCGTCGTTTCCGTTGCCCCATTTGCCCTTATGGTTATCCTGGTTGTTGGTGGGAGCTACGTGCCAGCCTTTATCAAGAGCCATTACATAATACTCATAGCTGGGATAATAGCCGCCCGCTCCGATCTGGCCTTCGCCGTTACCGACCTCGACCATCTGGATACGGGTATCAACAACTGCATCCCAGTATGCAAAATCGGTAAAGGTACCGAAGGTGGAGCCGGGATGGTTGAACTGGCTGAGAGAATCAACACCCTCTGCCTGGCTGAGAAGAGCATAGTATGCTTTCATGCCTGCGTCGCTGGTTTTGTTGTTAAGAGTGCTGTTGTTTCTGGAAACAATACCCGGGGTGTTGAAGGTATTGATATGGCCGGGGCCGCCGGACCAGGTCATTTCAAAACCGCCGATGGCAACAACATCAGTCTGGGAATTGTTGAAGGATGCGATAGCGCTCTTATATTCGTTCCACATATTCTGGCTTTCCGCAGAAGCAAGGCTCATATCATAGAGAGCTTCTTCCGGGTTTGCATCGGAAGTGGTGTCGAAATAGTTGGAGTGGTCGGTGAATGCAACGAAATCGACATTTGCGGATTCCGGAAGTCCCGCTACGTAATCAAGAGCGGATTCAAGGGAACCGGAACCGTCGGAATAGGTAGTATGGCTGTGAAGCTGACCGAAGTAAAGCTGATACTGTGCTTCGCCAACGGTAAAGCTCCATGCTTTTTCGGCAACAAGTCCGTCTGCACGTTTAACACTTACAAGAACGGAGGTTCTTCCGTCGGGAAGATCTTCGGAAGGAGTGTAGGTTACTTTTCCGTCTGCATAAACAGCTTCAACTGCCTCTGCGTTTACGGAAAGGATAACGGTTGCGTCCTCGCCTGCGTTGATGATCTCTGCAGAAATAACAGGGCGCTTGTCATCGCCGGTTTCGCTGTTAACTGCGGGGGAAACTTTGCCGATGCTGGGTTCGTCGATAACTTCAACAGAGGTCCAGTTTCCGAACTCATATCCGGTTTTATCGGTTGCGTTTATGTCGATGGCAATGCCTTTGCCTGCTTTTGCAACGTTTTCTGCGGAAACGGTTACGGTATATTTGCCTTCGCCGTCCGGGCCGGAAAGAACTGCCGCATCAGGAATATCCTTAAATCCTTCGGAGCCGTCGCCTGCGGGATCACCCTGGATTTTGACTTCGATTTCGCCTTCAATGCCGAATACTGCGTCAACGGTAAAGGTTACTACCCAATCCTGACCAAGATGTGCATTGCCGACATCAAGCACGAACTGAGGATTATTTACGATTCCGTTGGTTACATTGACAAAGTCAGTGCCAACAGGATAGAAGAAGAATTCATAGATATCCCAGTCGGTAACTTTGTTCATGCTGTAAGTTTTATAGGAATCTGCGTAATATTCAAGATACTGGCTGTATTTGCCGTTGAATTTTGCGGTTCTGCTTTCAAGGTTATAGCCGCCTTTTTTGCCTTCGGTGGCTTTCCAGTCGGCATCATCGGTTGCTTCTTTGGAATAGAAAGCATTGTTTCCGGTGCCGTTGGAGCAGAGATAGCCGTAGGTTTCGTTATAGAAGCGGAACCATTCGCCGTTTTTGATAACTTTGAAGATAACCGCGCCGTTTTCGGGAACAGCCTTCATTTCTTCGGTAAGGTATGCGGGAACATTTTCGATGCTCATCTGGTCGTTCTGCTTTGCAAGAACGCCTTCGGAAGAAATGTTATAGATTACAACTTCGCTGCCTTCGATGAGAGAACCAAACGGAGCGGGCTGTTCATCGGTGAGGGTATAGAGATTGAAGAGATATATTTCGGTATCTTTTTCGCTGTAGGTGGTAAAGCCGCCATAATATTCAAGGGCCTGTGCTTTGCCGCTAAATGCAGCGTTTGCGTTTACGACGTGAACGCCGCCTTCAACGGGTTTTATTACCCAAAGGCTGTAATCGGAAGGTGCGTCAGCCATATAAAGTTTGTTTCCGGTTTCGCCGGAGGTAAGATATTTTCCGCCGCTGGTAAAGGTTACATAGCCGTTTTCATCGATGGAAACATCGAAAACGGTGGTGTATTCATCAACTTTGATGAAATCGTCTGCGGTGGGATATGCTTCTGCGGTGCAGAGTTTTTTTGCCTTCTCATCAAGAGCAACATCGGTTACAACAACGCTGTCTGCATTGTAATAAATAAGGACCTGGTCGCCGTCAACAAGTTCGTTATCGAGTTTTGCGTATCTGTCTTTTGCAACAGGTGCAAAAGCAAGCTGGAACTGGTCGTCGGTTGCGGCATATTTGGAGTTATATGTGCTCCAGTTGCCGAATTTGTTGTACCATTCCATATAGCTTCCGCGGCCGACATTCTTTACGTTATAAAGACCTTCGCCAAGAGGAATGATCTCCCAGGTATCGTTTACGGCATCCATGGTCATGGAAGAGTTTTCTGCTGCCATGGAAAGTTTCTGGCCGCCGTTTTCAATGATGATGCTGCCGTCGGCATTGTTGGTAACGGTCCAAACTTCGGTTTTTCCGTAGCCTTTTATAACTTCGCCTTCAAGATATACATCAATGCCGACGTTATAATAGCCGGTCTTTTCTGTGGAAAGAGCTTTTCCGTATGCGGGAGCCCAGATTACATAATCGCCGTCCGGGATAACGGATTCCTTAACTTCGGAAACCTCTTCCGCAAGGGTATTGCGAAGCTGGAGGGTGGTTTTATAAACGCCTACTGCTGCTTTGATGTTGAGAACATCGCCGACTTCGTATTCCCATGCTCCGTCAACTTTATTGACAACAGCTTTATAAAGCTGGATTTTGTTGCCGTTTTCGTCCTCAACGGTGATGTTGGGGGAGGAATAAGTTCCGTCTTTATCGTAAACTTCGGTTACGGTAACTGCTTTTATTTCAACATAGGTGCAGATATCCGCAGTGGTAAGTTCATCAATGGCAACGGTCTTTGCTTTAAGGGTAAGGCCGCTGGATTTGGTATAGGTTGCGCTTGCAAGTTCCGGAAGACCGTTATATTCGGCGCGTTTTCCGGTTACGATGATGGTATCGCCGAGAGCGATATCGGAAGGAGCGGATTTCATATAACCGTCGATACCGCCGGTTTCATCCTGAACATAAATGTTGGAACCGTCAACAAGGGTTACAACACCTTTTACGGTAAATACCTCGTCCTTTTCTCCTGCAAGTGCTTCCGCAATGGTGGAAACTTCAACGGGCTTTACATAAGGAGTAAGGGTAAGTTTATCGTTATGGGTCGCCTTGATTTCCGGATAGGAGCCAAAGGAGCTGTGTTCGGTGTCATAGGCAACATATTTTTCTTTTTCTACGTTTTTGATACGGACTTTTCCGCCTTCAGCTTCCTCTGCGGTCCAGAGATATCCGCTTTCGGGAAGAGTTTCGGAAACATTGAAGCTGTTATAAGTTCCGTTCATATAAACGTATTTTCCGTTGCTGTCTTTGATGGTGAACCGACCGTTTTCGGTGTTTTCAACGGTCCATGCTTCAGCTTCGGAATATCCGGTAAGAACGCCTTCGGAAAGGGCAACTTCTACGGGTTTAAGATATCCGTAATTGCTTTCAAGAGCGGTTGCGGCTTTGCCGGTGGCCTCATCCCAGATTACATATTCGCCGTCTGCGATATTTGCGGTTACGGGAACTTCGGGATCTTCCGGTTCTTCGGGAACTTCGGGAAGAGTGATTTCTCCGTCGATCTTATAGAATTCGAGGGTTTTCATGCTTCCGCTGGTAAGGCCGTAGGAGGTGAAGCCGAGATAATAGGCACCTTCTTTTCCAAAACGGTTGCAGCTGAGCTGACGCTGGGAGCCGACTTCTTCAAGGGTCCAGCCGTTTGCGTTGGAAACAACTTTCCAGACTCCCGCCTCGGTAAGGTTTTCGGTCTGGTAGATGTTGTTTCCGCTGTTGCTTCCGTAATAAAGATACTTGCCGTTACCGGCGTTCTTTACAAAGAATCCGCCTTCGGTTGCAACAAGCTGCCAGATGCTGTTTACGTCATCGGAAGATACTTTACCTTCGGTAACGGTAAGGTCCGAGGACATAAGACGGGTTTCGGTGGAATTTTTTGTGGACATAAACGCAGTTGTTGCTCCGTTATCAAGAGCGAATGAGCTTGTTCCGGAAATAAAATAATTTCCCGGAACGATGTCGGATGCTGCAGTTACAGCTACTTTTTCGCCGGTCACTGCATCAGCTGCGAATGCTGTTACGGGGAACATGGTAACGACCATGAGCACCGCAAGAACAACGGACAAAATTTTGTTTGTCGTTCTCTTCATTCTTTTTTCCTTCCTTTCTTAAATCGCCTTTCGGGGATTTTTTGCTTTTCAATAAAAAGCATAGTTGATTCTCCTAAAAAAGGGCGCACTATACCTTTAGTACAGTAATTATATATTAACATAATAAAAGCTTTTTTTCCATATTTTGTTTTGTCTGTTTTTAACTTTCAGCGATTTGCACTATGACAATTCAAAATTTTTATTATGCTTGACATAATCTTTTTCTGTTGTTATTCTTTTTTATAGCTGTAATGCCCAATCCTTTTTATGAAAGGAGAAGTTTTTTTGTTTATGAAAAAATGGTTTAGTAATAATAAAAATACCTTTATCCTTCTGCTCGTCTGCGCGGTCATTTTCGCCATAGGCTGTGTTCTTGCCGCTCCGGAAAAACAAGAAGGCCCAAAGCCTTCGGAATATTCCGAATACGAAAGAGCAAAGGTAACTCAGATACTTGCCGACAACACCGAAAGGGACGAAGCCTCCGACGGAGGCTGGCGCGGCGAACAGCTTATGCTGGTGGAAGTCCTTACCGGTCAATATTCCGGAAAAACCCTTCAGGTATCCAACTTTGTCGGTCCCCTCTACGGTGTTCCTCTTAATGAGGGCGACGGCGCTGTTATTGTTATTTCCACCTATTCCGACGGAAGCTTTGTCGGAACGGTTTATGAATTCGACCGTATCGTTCCCCTTGTTATCGTTGCTGCCGTTTTTCTTTGCGCCGCAATAATCGTTGGCGGAAAAACCGGTGCAAAATCCCTTTTGGGGCTTCTTGTTACCCTCGCTTCCCTTTTCTTTATCCTTATTCCGGGACTTATGAAAGGCGCGCCCACTCTTCCGACTGTTTTTGCGGTTTCCGCGTTCATCGCAACGGTCAGCCTTGCGATACTCGGCGGAGTTCATAAAAAAACCGTCTGTGCAATGCTTGGAACTGTTTCCGGCACGGCATTTGCCATGATTTTCGGCCTTATTTCCCAGTGGCTTCTCCGCATTGACGGTCTTCGTGTTCCGGATGTTGAACCTCTTCTTCAGCTTCGCCAGACCGGAACACCCCTTGGCCTTACGGGTCTTTTGGTGGGCGGCGTTATCATAAGCGCCCTTGGCGCTGTGATGGACGTTACCATGGGTATTTCCTCCGCGCTTTTTGAAGTAAGCGCCGCCAACCCGGAACTTGGGCGAAAGGAACTTTTCCGTTCCGGAATGAACATCGGCCGCGATATGGTGGGTACCATGACGAATACCCTCATACTTGCCTTCCTTGGAAGCAGTTTTGTGCTCATTCTCTATCTTTATTCCATCGGACTTTCCAGCCATCAGCTTATAAGTTCCGCCTATCTTTCCATTGAGGTCATCAGCGGAATTTCGAGCAGCATCGGCGTTATCCTCTCCATCCCGATAACCGCATTCATTACTGCCTTTGCCCTTTCAAAAAAGGCAAAAAACGCATGAGCATCACGAAAATAAAGCATAAAAACTCCGTGCTCGTTTTTGAGCACGGAGTTTTTTTCTTCTGCGATTCAAAAAAACAATGGACACGGATATTTTATTGTTATATAATGAAGCCAAAACAGATACTTGTTATTTAAACAAGTTGATTTGTTTCATAAAAGAGCAATTTTTTTAAATTTATAATTAAATTTTTGGAGGAATATTATGAAAAAAAGTTTTAAAATGCTTTCTCTTATTCTTGCAATATTGCTTGTTCTTTCCCTTGCCGCCTGCGGCAATGAAGAGATTTCTCCCGCCGATGAGAGCGAAATTGAAGAGGTCATTCCCGAAAAGGATATCCTTGAGGAACTTGGCCTTAATGCAAAGGTAAAAGGCGCATCCGAAAGCACCGTTAAGGTAAATTCCGCCGTATATTCCCTTCTTGATTTTGAGGATACTTCCGAATATGAAAACGCCACCCGCGGCCTTATCGCCGCGCCGGAAGTTCTTGAACTTACCGACGAAAACGGAAACGTAATCTGGAGCCAAAAGGCGTATTCCTTCCTCAATGACTATGAAAAAGCTCCGGATACCGTTAATCCGAGCCTTTGGGAAAATACCAAAAACAATCATGCTTACGGCCTTTTCGAGGTAGTTGAAGGCATCTATCAGGTCCGCGGCTACGATATGGCAAACCTTACCGTTATCAAGGGTGAAACCGGATGGATCGTTTTTGACCCGCTCATGAGCGTTGAATGCACAAAAGCCGCCATGCAGCTTATAAACGAAAACCTCGGCGAATATCCGGTAAAGGCGGTTATCATTTCCCATTGTCACGTTGACCATTTCGGCGGTATTGCAGGAATTATGTCCGCAGAAGAAATGGCGGACGCCTCTCTTTCCATAGAAAAACAGCTTTCAAGCGAAAAAATCCCGGTAATCGTTCCGGAAGGTTTTGCTGAACACGCTATTTCCGAAAACGTCTATGCCGGAAAAGCCATGGGCAGAAGAGCGAACTATCAGTACGGCGTTCTTCTTGAACCGGGCGTCAGCGGTACTCTTGCCATGGGTATCGGCATGGGCCAGTCCACCGGAACCGTAAGCTATCTTCCCCCCACTTACGAAATAAAAGAGAGCGGCGAAGTTATCGTTATAGATGGTATCGAATTTGAATTCCAGCTTACCCCCGGAACGGAAGCTCCCGCAGAGATGAACACCTGGCTCCCGGATTTCAATGCCCTTTGGGTCGCCGAAAACTGCACCGGAACCCTTCATAATCTCTATACTCTTCGCGGTGCACAGGTCCGCGACGGCGCCGCCTGGGCAGGATACATCATGGAAGCGGTTTCTCTTTACGGCGAAAAGGCCGAAGTTACCTTCCAGTCCCATAACTGGCCCCACTGGGGAAACGAAGTTGTAAACGAATATATGGTCAACACCGCGGCCGTATATAAATTCATCAATGACCAGACCCTTACTTATATCAACCAGGGCTATACCTCCGACGAGATATCCAACATGATAAAACTTCCGGAAGCCCTTGAAAAGAACTGGTACACCCGCCAGTATTACGGAACCGTTGCCCATAACTCCAAGGCCGTCTATCAGAAATTCATGGGCTGGTATGACGCAAACCCCGTTAACCTCAACCCTCTTGAACCTTCCGAAAGCGCAAAAAAATGGGTCGAATATCTCGGCGACGTTGACGAAGTTCTCCGTATGGCAAAAGCCGATTTTGAAAAGGGAGAATATCAATGGGTCGCGGAAGTCACCAATACCATAGTTTTTGCGGATCCGGAAAACAAGGCCGCAAGATATCTTTGTGCGGATGCCCTTGAACAGCTTGGATATCAGGCGGAATCCGGCCCCTGGAGAAACGCATATCTTACCGCCGCCCTCGAACTTAGAAACGGAAATATGGCGCATACCGCTGTTCAGGCTGCAAACGACGGTTCCATCTTCCTCGGAATGACTCCGGAAATGCTCTTCGATGCCCTTGCCATAAGACTTAACAAAGAGGCTTTTGCGGAATATGATTTTACGATAAATGTCATCCTTCCGAACATCGGTGAAGAGCATATGCTCCGTATCAAAAACGGCGTTATTCTTGTTTGTAAAAACACCACTTCCGAAGAGGCGGACATCACCGTTACCACCCCGAAAAATTCCTTCATTTATCTCATATCCGGAAATCCCGATGCATTTTCCGCCATTGCAAAAGTTGAAGGCGATACAGAGCTCTTTGAACTTTTCATCACAAATCTTAATGCAAACGGCGGCATCGGCAACGCGACATTTAACATCATAGAACCCTGATTTAAAATGCCAACGGATTTGAAAAATATCCTGAGTATTTTAAAATTAACTGGTAAATAAAATCATATTTTCCAGTTTTCGCCTGTTTTTAAATTTGAATATACAAAAATCTCCTGCAAATAATATGGAAGTCAAAGCATGTTTTTACAGGAGGTTTTTTATATGAAAGCAACAGGAATCGTTCGTCGCATTGATGATCTTGGAAGAGTCGTTATCCCGAAGGAGATCCGCAGAACCATGAGAATAAGAGAGGGCGACCCTTCACAGACAACATTGAAAAACTGGCAAAAATACTGTTTTTCCATGTTGGATTTTGCCAGCCGCAGCGGCATTTGACTGTACATATTGACGAAAAACGGCGCTTTTACCGTGAATATTCGGGAAGGGTGTCGAAGTCTGAGCACCGAAAAAGAAGGCCCGTGCTCATTTCGAGCACGAGCTTAATGTTCACCGAAAACGAAGAAGCGGCGCAGAAAAATCTGCGCCGCTTCTTCGAATAGAAAAGAGTTGAGAGTATTTTTTATTTATATGAATTTATCAGAAATAAAATATTTTCAAAGCAATAGAAACGGCAATAACGCCGAGAAGATTAACAAATCCACCCACAAAAAGGTAATCCTTTATCCGGTATCCGGCGCTTGTGGTGATTGTCATAAGTGTTGTTGCAAGCGGGGTTGCGCAGGAAAGGTTTGCGCCGACTCCGCATGTAATTGCATAAATAATCGGATCCGCTTGATAGAACGTTGCTATAGACATCGCTATTGGAACAGTAATTACCACTGCGGCGTTGTTTGACATAAAGTTTGAAAGCAGAGTTGCCATAACAAGCATCAGCACACACATAAGATACGGGGTATCAAGATGCAGTGTTTCTGCGACGGAAAGCATTTTTTCTGCAATAAAATCTCCTGCTCCGCTTTTTTCTATACCTTTTCCTATGGCAAGACAGCCGACAACAGTAAATATTACCGGCCAATCTATCGAATCAAGACCGCGTTTCATATCAACGCACTGCATTACCATAAGTGCAACAGCACCCATCATAGCGGAAAAACCCACATCTATTCCAAAGCAGGCTGCGGCAATACAGAGGATAAAATCCGCAAAAATAAATATCTTTTTCCATAAAGGAAGATTCTTTCCGTTCTCGGAATCTTCCTCTTCGGAAATTTTGAGCTCCGGCGGTTCAAAAACAAAAACTTTTTTCTGGAACGAATATCCTATGGTGAAATAGAACAGCACAAGCGCAATCACGCCGGCAGCGCCGAGCTTGAACGGCGCAAGAATATGTACGGCTTCACCGGTATAATTTCTTGCCTGGTCAACGGCATTGAGCATGGAACTTGAACCGATTATGCTGAAGTTTCCGCCGTAAAGCGCCGCAAATGCGATTGGCATGTACATATGCTTTCTGCTGATTTTTCCGGCAGTTTCTTTTTCCATAAGGGAAATTAGCGGAAAGATCATCAGCATTATAAGAATTCCCTGAAAAAGAGAAGAAACGGCGGAAAACAAAAGAACACAAAGGATTATGAGTCTTTTTTCGGTAAGTTTTTTGTTATCGGAAATCACATCCTGTAGCTTATTTATATAACCGGTATCAATAACTGCCTGAGTTATTACAGACATTCCGATTATATAAAGCACTGCGGGACTTGAAAAACCAATAAAAACCTCGCCGGGTTCAAGAATTCCGAAAACTGCCATAAGCGCGGCTCCCATCATTGCAACCGCCGCAAGGGGGAATCTTTTTTGTCCGACGGTGAAAAGAACAAGCACAAGCAAAAGGATTCCCAAGGAAATCACACATGCAAATGTCATATAAATCCCACCAATCAAACAAATTTTTATCATATTAAAATTTTAACAGATTTTAACAGTAATTACAAGTTAAAAGACGCAGAGCACAGCCGGTTTTCAAAAAACGGCACAGAAAGCCGGCTGTGCAGAATAAAAAAGAGTTTTTGTTGTTTTAATTATGCCGCTGCGGGAACTTCGGTTTTCTTTTTATCTTTGGCAAAGATAAGAAGAACGATTGCCGCGGCAATGTTGATGATACCGAAAACAAGATAAATCGGGGAATAGTTTTCGCCGAGCATTTTGCCAATGAAACCAACGCAGATCGGGAATACGAAGTTGAAGCCGATTACAGTGTTGAAGAAACCGAGAACGGTGGAGAAATCGAGATCCGGGAAGAGGTTTCCGAGTGTAAGGGTCTGGCTTACAAAGCCGAGTCCGTAAGAGAAACCGATGCACATAACAGCGAAGCTGAATACCGCAAGGCTCTGTCCGAAAACAAGAAGGATACAGCCGAGGAAGGTTATTACATGTGCAAGAGCGTTGGACTGGGAGTTGCTGAGCCTGAGAGCTTTAATGATAACCGGGGTTGCAAGACGGCCTACGGTACTGGAAAGAGTAAGGGAAGCAAGTGCAACGCCTGCTTCTGCGGCGGAAATGCCTCTGGAAAGAATGATAAGGGTGATATATGCGTTGGAACCTGCATAAACGCCCATACGGAAAAGGGAGCAGATAGAGAAGAGCCAGAATTTGGGGTTTTTGAAAATAACCTTTTTGATTTCGCCTTTATCTGCTTTTGCGCCTTCTTTTTTCTCAGCTTCGAGAGGAAGGTTGTGAGCTTTTCTCCATGCAACGCTGTCCGGAACTTCGCCGATGGCTTTTATGTCATCACGAACAAAAAGAAGAACAACGATAACCGCAACTACGCAAAGAGCTGCAATAAATATCCAGCCGCTTTTATAGGAAGTTTCGGTCATGATTTTGCCCATGGGTTTGGTAAGGAAAGAGGACATGCTTGCCGCTGCGATAATAAGAGCCATCGGAATGGAAGCGCGTTTATCAAACCAGGTTCTAATAAGGCTGGGAGTACCGATTTTGCTGACTACTACAAGGCAGAATCCCCAAAGCAGAGCGCATGCGATGCAAAGGAAGTTGGAAACAGGAAGAAGTGCAAGTGCAGCAAAGGAAAAAATCGGAACAATGAAACCGAGTGCCATGGATTTTTTGTGGCCGATCTTTTTATACATCATACCGACCATTGCGGAGAAGAGAATGGACGCAACGGCAACGATACTTACGCAGGTTCCGGAAACGGTGGAGTCAATAAGACCTTCATTAACCATGATTCCGATTACGAAATAGGAAAGAGTTGTTGTACCGCCGCTTATCATTGCGGAAAGAACCGCTACCGGAACCTGAAGGAATCCGGGAAAAAGCTTTGATTTGGTGTTTGTGTTTTCCATAATTGACCTCTTATTCTTCGGTTACGCTTTTGAAGTAAACCTGACGTTCCATCCAGGGAAGGATCTGACCGCCGTCAACGTCGATAGCCTGACCGGTGATGTGTTTTGCTTCTTCGGAAGCAAGGAAGAGAGCAAGGTTTGCGTGGTCTTCAAGAGAAGCAAGGCGTCCGGTGGGGATAAGTCTTTCACGAGCTTCAAGCTGTTCTTTGGTGCTCATTGCTTCAAGCATGGGAGTAAGGGTTGCACCGGGGCAAAGTGCGTTAACGGTGATTCCCCAGTTGCCGCCTTCAACAGCAAGATGACGTGCAAGAGCAACTTCGCCTGCTTTGGAGGAAGTATAGGAAGGAACACGGCCTACGGAAATACGTTTGTGTACGTTGGAAGCAACGAAAACAATACGTCCGAAATGCTGTTTTCTCATAATCGGGAATACAGAATGTGCGCAGATATATGCACCGATAAGGTTTACTTCAACAACTCTGCGGAAACCTGCAACGCTTTCGGGCGGAACCTGGGTTTCGTCGCCGTGAATCATAACGCCTGCGGAGTTGATGAGAGCATCGATTCTTCCACCGAGTTTTTCCATGGTTTCGTTAACTGCTGCTTTTACGTTTTCTTCATCGGTAACGTCAACTTTGATTGCAATAGCTTCTGCGCCGTTTGCAACAAGAGAATCAGCAACAGCTTTTACGTTTTCATAATTGTAGTCCCATACAGAAAGACGTGCTCCGGCTTTTGCAAAACCTTCAGCAATGCCTTTGCCTATACCGGAACCGGCACCGACAACTACAACTGTTTTTCCTGTGTAATCGTACATGATAAAACACTCCTTTTGAAATAAAAAATAATCGTTTTCTTTGTTTATATCGAAAAAAATCTTTTTTCGATATAAATTCATCGAAACTACTTTACAACAGATGTTAAAAAATGTACAATATAAATATCAAAAAGTGCTATTCATTTTCTAAATACTAAACATCAAGGAGTGGTATTCATGCTTTCTCTCGAGGAACTTGAGCAGTTTATTGCTTTTGCCGAAGACGGAACACTTTCAAAGGCTGCGGAACGCCTTCATATGTCCCAACCGACCATCACAAGAACCATGAAAAAGGCAGAGGACGAATTTGGGGTGTCACTTTTTATAAGGAGCAAAAATAAGCTTGAATTCAACGAAACCGGAGAAGTTGCCGTCACCTATGCAAGACATGTTGTTGAAGATTATAAAAGGATGATCGATTCTGTCCGGAAGTTTGATAAATCCCTCCAGACCGTTGTAATTCAATCCTGTATGCCGACCCCTATTCCCTATCTCATCGCGCTTATTTTTGAAAAATATCCTTTGGCAACAATTTCTTCCTCCATCGAAAAAATCGAAAATATCGTAAGTTCGGTAAAATCCGGCGACTGCGAATACGGAATCGTTCCTTTTCCGGTTGAGGAAGAAGGGGTTAAATGCCGGGAACTTTTCAGGGAGCATCTTTCCGTCTGCCTTCCAAAAAACCATCCCATTGCTGAAAACGGTTCCGATTCTCTCCGTTTTTCAGATATAAACGGTCTGCATTTTATGATAAACGCTCATGCAGGTTTCATGGAGGATCTTTGCCGCCGTCAGCTTCCGGATGCGGAATTCCTTAAAATGGATAACGTTTCGGATATGGTAGCAACGGCGCATGACCTTCGCCTTCCGTTTTTCATCACAAAAAGCGGAAAGAAAAAATATTCCGCTCAGCTTAAAGAAAGCCACGTGATAATTCCCCTTGAAGATGAGGCGGCGGAAATCGTTTTTTATGCTGTCTTCCGGGAAGATCAAATTTTCAAAATACTCTGAAAAGCAAAAAGCCCGCGGAAATTCCGCAGGCTTTTTGCTTTTGATGGGGGTATTTATTATTCAACTATTGTGGCTTTTACCATTTCATCAATGCTTTCGCTGTTTTCAAGAGATCCGATGCATCTGATGAGTTCATTGAGTTTTTCTTCGGAAAGCGGAATCTCTTCCTTCATATCCATAAGGTGGCTGATTTCTTCCTCAAAAGTATAGCTGTAATAATCGGGAGTAATGTTCATATCGCGGCTGTAGGTTTTGCCGTTTTTCATTTTTACGTGCACTTTGGAGCAGAGAGAAGCAAGTTCTTCATTGCCTTCAACGGAAACTTTGCTGAGAAGAGCAAGAGTATCCGGGTCGTCGAATTTACACATATCCGCAAAGGTGCATCTGTTGTTGAGAAGACAAACTGCCATGCAGAAAGGAGCACTGTTATAGGTTTGTGCGGTATTTGCATAGGGACCCCAATATCTGCTGCCGGGATAGTTTACCGCATAAGTATCGCCTTCAACAACTACGGATTCAATTTCGGAAACATCAAAAGGACCCTGCTCATTGATAAGAGCGAGCATATTGATGATATGAGTCTGGTTAAGCTGGCAAGCCGGATAGGTTTTTACAGTGCAGTTCATGATTTCCCAGACTTTTCCGAGTTTGCCGGTTACTTTTTCTGCATCAGCTTCGCATCCGCAGTAAAGCTGGAAGAAACCTCTGGGATATTCCATTGCTTCCGGATTTCCGATAGCGCCGGCTTTTGCAATCTGTGCAGCCATAAGTCCGTTACGTGCGGCAATACCGGGTTCAAAACGTCCTTCGGCCCCGGAAAGCGGGCAAAGAGGACCGCTGGTGCTCGCATGAGCAAAACCGTAAGCATTGACCATTTCTTCTTCGGTAAGGCCAAGAAGAAGTCCTGCGGTGGTGGTTGCACCGAAGATTCCGTACATAGGAGTGGGGCGATATCCGTGAGCGGTGCTGATTGCGGTGTAATCACGGCAAAGCGCACAGCTTACTTCATATCCTGCAACAAGTGCGGTAATAAGTTCCTTACCGTTTTTGCGGAGTTTCTGTGCAAGGGCAATTCCGAGAGGGTTGCAAACGGTGCCGATATGAGTGGTTCCTCTGGAGTCCTCCTGAATTCTCGCGTGGAACATAACGCTGGTAGCAAATGCGATATCTGCAATGGAAGTTTCAAGTCCGCTTCCCATCATGATTGCTTCGGGATATGCCTGTTCGGAAATAACCTGAATGGTTTTGCGCGCAAGAACGCTGTTTTCAAGGTTGTATCCGGAAAGACCGATTCCGATTGCATGGAGTAGAATGGCTTTCATCTTATCTACAACATGTTCAGGAAGGTCCTCATATTTGAGATTTACCGCAAAATGTGCCAAAGACTGGGTAATTGTCATATAATCATTCCCCTTATTGTTAAGATTTGAGCAGCGAATCCATTTCCGCTGCCGCTATTTTATATAGTAACTTTGAAAAAGGAAAATGTACAATATTAAAAGTGAAATCTATTATTCATAAACTGAATAATATATGTTGTTTCTTTTTAAGTATTAAAAGGAATAATACTGTTTTAAGAAAATATTTTTGTTAAAATTGGAACAATGATTTAGAACAGAGGCTTCTTTTTCTTTTACCATATTATAAATTCATAAAGCAATGATCAAAATTTCTGTTATCGGCAAAAACTGTGCAATTAATCGCGCTTTATTAATTAATATTTCCCGATAATATTTCTATGTTATCGTTACTTGTTGTGCTACCAATAAATTACGGTAAATATATTATTCTACCATAATAATCCCAAATCTACACTTCACGGATAACATTGAAAACTGGCAAAAATACTGTTTTTCCATGTTGGATTTTGCTAACCGCAGCGGCATTTGACTGTACATATTAACGAAAAACGGTGCTTTCACCGTGAATATTCGGGAAGGGTGTAGAAGTTTGAGCACCGAAAAAGAAAGCCCGTGTTCAAAATGAACACGAGCCTTGCCGTAAAACGCAATAACTATTTTACACCCTATCGGGTATATTATTTGTGTAATTCATTGACATTATACCCGATAGGGTGTAAAATCCAGTTATGAACACTATCGCTGAATTTATTAAACAAAAAAGAAAAGAAGCCGGACTTACTCAGGAGGAGTTTGCCCTCCATTCCGGCCTTGGACTTCGCTTTGTTCGCGAACTTGAACAAGGCAAAGAAACCGTAAGAATGGATAAAGTCAATCAGGCTCTTGCAATGTTCGGCATGAAAGCCGTTCCTGGAAGAAAGGATGAAAACTGACGGAAGCATACAGAACAGCGTATGTATATGTGTGGGAAATTTTTGCGAGAATCCTGAAAGAAACGGATTACGGGTATTCATTCGTTTATGATGACAATTATCTCAAAGGAGCAACTTTTACGTATTTTGTCTTAGCAAACATAACATTTGATTAAAAACTTGAGGTTTCGGAAGACTTGGTCCGCAGCGGAAACATTAGCGGACTAACTAAACTTGCACGATGTTACACGCACTTACACGCGTGCAAGTGTGTGTTTAAGCATTCTTGCGAAAGCAAAACGGTGTTTTTCGCTTTTTAAAAAGCAGTGTGTTTGATAAATTTTTATGCTATATAATCGTTCACTTGTCATATGACAAATGAACGATAAACCAGTAAGAATTTCTTACAAGTTTAAAATTGCGCCATTTGAAAGTGCTATTTTAGTGTATTATATTAAAAAGAATATCATTGCTGAATATATCAAAAAATGGCGATAAGTCTGTGTAACTGTTCGGAATTTCCGAACAGTTACGATTGAATATGGCGGATTGGCCGTGCTCAACTTTTTGATATGGTCACCATCGTAGGCTATTGTCATTTCTGTTAATAAGATTTGTTAAGAGAAATATAAATTGAATATCTAATAGATTTAACGCAGATCCAACGCAATTTAACGCATTGAATTTGCGTTAAATTGCATTAGAAAGATAAAGCACAAAATAATTATGTCTTTGTCTTTGCAAAGAAACCTCTTCATGGAAAATAATACGGTTCTTTTTTGCTATATTGAAACCTACAAAAAATACTGTTATTATTTAATTATAAATTCTGTAAACAACCGTGAATGGGGTGGATTTGGTGATATATAAGTTAGCACAAAATGGCGTTAGTTCGTTGAACCTATCTATAGAATATTTTAAAAAATTATTCTATTTTTCAGATAGATATAATCAATATGAAACCGATGATAATTTTAAAATCTGCATAACTTTTTTGGAAAATGCTATTGAATTACTCTTAAAAACTATTCTTGTGCATTATGACCCATTATCCATTTATGAATCTCCGGAAAGTAAAACCATAAAAAAAGCATTACTAAAAGTAAGTAGCCATCAAAAATTAGAAGACATACTTATTTCAGAGGGTAGTTTTCGTACAATAAAATATTGCGATACTATCAAAAAGTATAATGACCATTACTGTAAATCCGATAAGGTTTATAATATTTTAAGTCAGTTGGGCGAAATTAGAAATGCCATTACTCATTTTGGGGTTAGCATAGATGATACAAATGAATTAATTGTTTCGCTTATAGACGTTTATGATGTTATTTATAACTATCTTTATCCACAGCTTTTAGAGATAGATAGTATTGAAGAGTTCTTTACCAGTGACGCATTAATTGTTAAAACAATTCATGGGTTAAAACCACTTTTTGATGATGACTATACATATAATAATATATTGGATTTTTTAGATGAACTTCTTGAGGAATCTGAAAGATATTCATTAGAAAGTCGTCTTGATAAACCTAAATATAAAATTAACGAATTTATAGAACTCATGAAAAGCGCTGTAGAAGATCCAAAATTTAGTAAAATATTATACAAAAATAATGCGAACATTGAATTTGAGGATTGCGCTTATGATAAGAATGATTTCTACTTCAATATTGTAAAAAATGGAAATATAGATGACACTATACTTTCTTGCTATTCAAGATATTTCAATGTAACTTCGTTTTGCAATGAAAGCGGCAGAATATATTTTGTTGTAGCCCATAATAATCGCAAAATTTATATATATAAAGATTTTGCGGATTCTTATTGGCCTCAAAGCAGCGATCCCGAACTTGACGAACAGTGGGAAAAGGATTATCAAAAAGGTTTGTGTGATAAGTTGAATTTATCAAAGAATAACATATTAAAAGCTTTTGATGTTATGACCAAAAGTTTTGAATAATAGGAGTTTTCATAAATGGAAAGGGAATAAAATGAGCAAAACATATTATGATTTTATGGATGAAATCAATTCTCAAGAATTATATGACAGACTTGTTCAATATGGAATGTTTTCGGAAAAATTACCACCTGTTTTGACTGCGGAAACATTTTTAAGCTATTGTAAAAATACTAGAGCTCAGAATTTTCAAAATAGATGGTATGGTTATATTACATATGAAAACATTAGAAATATTAACATACCAAGAAATTTGGCAATACCAACTCCCATGGGACATGAATTATTATGTAAGTGTTTGTCTAATAATTGGGATGAAATAAAAAATCATTTTAAAGAAAAGACTAAAGATCAGCCAAGGATAATTAGTCGTATTCACATAAGAAAAATGAAAGAGACTGAAGCTCTTTTTGAAATGAATTACAAAAACTGGCGCACAGACGGAACTCCAGAACCTGATATATATTTAGGAAAGAAATATTTGGTAAAAGCAGATATTTCTAAATGCTATCCAAGTATTTATACACATGCGATACCATGGGCGCTTGTAGGTAAAACACAGGCAAAAACTACAGTAAATGATAAAAATTTGTGGTACAATAAAATTGACCATGCAGCTCAATACTCAAAGAATGGTGAAACGCATGGATTATTGATTGGCCCTCACACCTCTAATATCTTATCTGAAATAATTTTATGTTCTATCGATAACGAATTATCTAAAAAGTATAAAAATTACATCAGATATATTGATGATTATTCTTGTTATGTTGAAACTAGAGAAGAAGCAGAACAGTTTTTAATTGATTTAAATAAAGAACTTAGAAAATTCGATTTATTGATGAATCACAAAAAAACTGAAATAGAGGAATTACCAATATGTGTAGTAGATACATGGATTCACAAAATACAAAATCAAACTGTTAATTTTCAGAAACATAAAGATTATGTAGATTATAAGGAAATTCAAGCTTATTTGGATTTTGCAATTAAACTTGTAAACAAAACAACAGATAATCAATCAATACTTTACTATGCAATAAAAAGTTTGAAAAACTACAATTTAACACAAAATGCTAAGACCTATCTTGTTAAATCAGTAGTATCACTTGCTTTATTATATCCGTATTTGGTTCCCATATTAGACGAATTCGTATTTGAACAATACACCGTAGATTCTGCAGATATTGGCAAATATGCCAATATGATTTATGACAAATATAAAGCAAAAAATAATTTTGAAGCATGTGCATACGCAATAATGTATATTATAAAATCTGGTGCAAAGTTGGAAAATTTTTCGATTAATGATGCTATAGAGAGTAAAGATTGCATGTTCCTTTTGCTGTCATTATTATATTGCAGAAAAAACAAATGGCGTTCTGGCGAAAAAACTTTAAAAGATTTTGCTAAAGAGTTATTATCAAATAATGAAATGGAGCAATATTGGCTATTTATTTATGAGAGTTTGGGACATACTCTTTTGAAAGATGAGTGGTCAGCAATGAAAAAAGCTCGTGTTACCTTTATAAAGAAAGAATATTTATAATATTTAGTGTAAAAGGCTACTGACAGATTAAAGTCAGTAGCCTTTTTGTAAGTAGTTTAATATTATTTTAAAGTTTGTTATGCTATACACAAAACTGAAACAATGTTTCCGGTATCGGCAAAAAGTGAATATTGTGTTGTAAATATGTTGCATTTTTTGCCGATAAAGTGCTATAATATTAAATAGTTAATTATACTTTATAGCAACGGAGGATAGCAAATGCAATACCTTTCAGTTATAGAAACGGCTAAAAAATGGAATATGTCGGAGCGCAGTGTAAGAAACTATTGTGCTCAGGGACGTGTTATAGGAGCATTTCTTACCGGCAAAACCTGGAATATTCCGGAAAATGCAGAAAAACCGGAACGTTCTAACAAAAAGAAAGAACAACCCGTAACTTTGCTTGATATTTTACAGGAGCAAAAAAACAGTAAATTTTCCGGTGGTATTTATCATAAAACACAGATAGACTTGACATACAACTCCAATCATATGGAGGGTAGCCGCCTTACTCATGATCAGACCAGATATATTTTTGAAACCAATACCATTGGTGTAGAAAATGAAAGTCTTAACGTGGACGATGTAATCGAAACAGCAAATCATTTCCGTTGCATTGATATGATTATTGATAACGCAAAATCCGGTTTGACGGAGAAATTTATTAAAGAACTTCATTTGATTTTGAAAAACGGAACCAGCGATTCAAGAAAAGATTGGTTCGCAGTTGGCGATTATAAAAAACTTCCGAATGAAGTCGGCGGAATGGAAACTGCATTTCCAGAAGATGTTTCTAAAAAAATGAAAACTTTGTTGTCTGAATATAACCAAAAAGAAGAAAAAAGCATTGAAGATATTTTGGATTTTCATGTAAAATTTGAAAAAATTCATCCTTTCCAGGACGGCAACGGACGAGTTGGAAGATTGATTATGTTTAAGGAATGCCTTAAATACAATATTATTCCTTTTATTATTGAAGATGACCTTAAAATATTCTATTACCGTGGACTTAAAGAATGGAATAATGAAAAAGGTTATCTTATGGATACTTGCCTTACTGCACAAGATAAATATAAAGCATATTTAGATTATTTCAGAATTTCTTACTAATTAATGTTTATATAAATGAGGAAATTATCATGATCAACATTCGTAAATTGGAAGCAGAATTATGGGAATCTGCTGACCTGCTCCGCGCAGGTTCAAAACTTACATCGAACCAGTATTGTATGCCGGTACTCGGCCTTATTTTCCTGCGTTACGCTTACAGCAGATTTAAAATGGTGGAAGCAGAAATTCAAAAAAATCGTCCCGCTCGTGGCGGAAGAGTAATGCCTGTTGAAGCAAGCGACTTTGCTGCTAAAAGTGCGCTCTTTTTGCCGAAAGAAGCACAGTATGATTATTTGCTCAATCTTCCGGATGATATTGCATCCGCAGGATTAACAAATAAAGATGGGCACACCATGAACAGCCTCGGAGAAGTTGTAAATAATGCAATGCAGCTTATTGAAGACCAGAGCGAACAGCTCATCGGTGTACTCCCTAAAAGCTATACCGATTTTTCCGATGAACTTCTTTCCGAGCTTCTCCGCATTTTCAACAACAGTGCTCTTGATGAAGTTGGTGGAGATATTATCGGCCGAATTTACGAATATTTCCTCAATAAATTCGCTAAAAACATTGCATCCGATGACGGCGTTTTCTTCACCCCGAAATCTCTTGTAAAAATGATTGTAAACATCATTGAACCCAAAGGCGGAATCTTGCTGGATCCGGCTTGCGGTTCCGGCGGTATGTTTATCCAATCCGGAGATTTTGTAAACCGTTCCGGTATGAACGCCAATGACACTATGACCTTCTATGGTCAGGAAAAGGTTGAGTATAATGCTCAGCTTTGCCTTATGAACATAGCTGTTCACGGACTTACCGGTGTTATCAAATCCGGCGATGAAGCAAACAGCTTTTATCACGATGCTCACAACCTCAATGGTTGCTGTGACTATGTTATGGCAAACCCGCCTTTCAATGTGGATAAAGTAAAAGCGGAATCCTGCGAAAACGCAGGGCGCCTTCCTTTCGGCATGCCCGGAATCAACAAAAACAAAGAAGTGGGCAACGGAAACTATCTTTGGATTTCCTATTTCTACAGCTACCTTAATGAGCGCGGCCGTGCAGGTTTTGTTATGGCATCTTCTGCAACAGACAGCCAGGGAAAAGATAAAGACATCCGTCAGAAATTGGTTGAAACCGGCGATGTTGATGTAATGATCAGTGTAGGAAATAACTTTTTCTATACAAAATCTCTGCCCTGCTCTCTTTGGTTCTTCGATAAAGCAAAAAATGAGGAAATCAAGGACAAGGTTCTGTTCATCGACGCAAGAAATTATTATACCGTAGTTGACCGCACCCTTAACGAATGGACAGAATGGCAGCTTAAAAACCTTAACGCAATCGTCTGGCTTTATCGCGGAGAAACTGAGAAATTTGAAAATTTGAAAAATGAATATTGCAAAGCCATAAAAAGCGAATTGCGGGAACTTGAGTTCGAAGCAGAAATGCTTTCAAGAAAGATGGATCCCGAATTTTATTCTCCTCTTATGTCCCTTGTATACGGTTATGATTTTGATAAAAGAAATCTTGATAATATTTGGGAATGTATGTCCTGCGATTCGGCAATTAGCGGATTTATTGAACTGCAGAAAGCAATGGTTGCAAACTTCATAAAATCTACCGAAGAACAATTTAAAAACAAACCCGAAAGCCAATGGACAGGTTGGGCAAAAGAACTTGGAAAAGGCAAATGGAAACGCCACAGAAAAGAACTTGAAGAATATGTTGAAAGTAATCTTAAACGGCTTGCTGAATTGCGAGAGGTTATAAAAGAAGCCCGCTGGCTTATGGATAAATTCGGGGAAGGAGAATACAGAGATATTCTCGGATTGTGCAAATGCGCTTCCCGCTCTGAAATCTGTGAAAAAAGTTATTCACTTACTCCAGGAGCTTATGTAGGAGTCGAAGAAATTAAAAATGATGGTGTTGATTTTGAAGAACGTATGGCAGAAATTCACCGCGAACTTCTGTCCCTGCAGGCAGAATCCAACGATTTGATGGAAACTATCTCTAAAAACATGAAGGAGATGGGATTATGAGTTGGGAAATAGTAAAGTTGGCAGACGTATGTACTGTAATAACAAAAGGGACAACCCCATCGAATATCGGAGAAACTTTTACTGAATCTGGCGTTAAATACATTCGTTCAGAAATGCTAACTGCATCTAAATATGTTACTGGAGAGTTTTTGTATATTTCTTCAGAAACAAATGAAAAATTAAAACGCTCAAAACTGATTGAAGGGGATATTTTATTTTCAATGGCAGGAGCATATTTGGGAAAAACAGCAATGGTTCGTTCCGAAGATGTTCCTGCAAACACAAATCAAGCAACGGCACTTATAAGAGTCGATAATGAAAAATGTTCTAATGAGTTTGTGTATTATTATTTGAACCTCCCGGAATTAATAAAAAAAGTAAATACGGTACAAAGTCAATCGGCACAACCTAATATCAATTTAAGACAAATAGGGGAATTAGAAATTAATTTCCCAGACAGAAAAACACAAGAAAAAGTATCGAATATTTTATCTAATTATGATTCTCTTATAGAAAACAACCAGAAGCAAATCAAACTTCTTGAAGAAGCGGCGCAGCGTCTTTATAAAGAATGGTTTGTGGATTTGCGTTTTCCGGGTTATGAAGATTTGGCTATTGTTGATGGTATGCCGGAGGGGTGGAAAAGCGGAGTAATCGGAGATATCGCCGTATTTAAACGCGGTAAGACAATTACAAGAACTCAAGTGCAGGAAGGAAGCGTACCCGTCGTTGCGGGAGGTTTAGAACCAGCATACTATCACAACAAAGCAAATACCGTTGCACCAGTTATTACTGTAAGTGGCTCAGGCGCGAATGCTGGATTTTCAAGACTGTACAATGTTGATGTTTTTGCATCAGACTGCTCTTTTGCAGATAGTGAAACTACACCATATTTGTATTTTGTATATTGTTTTTTAAAAGAAAATAAAGCAATATTGGATGCTCTTCAAAAAGGATCCGCACAGCCGCATGTATATGCAAAAGACATAAATGGGATGGAATTAGTGGTACCATCTGAAAATATATTAAATGCTTTTTGCAAACTTGTTTCAGCAATTTTTGAAAAAGTCAAAGTTTTGCAAAAACAAAGTGAAAGTCTGGTACAAGCTCGCGACCGTTTGCTACCGAAACTTATGAGTGGGGAAATTGAGGTGTAAATAATGACAGCAGTTGTGAACGACGAATTGGATGAAAGACTGTATGGTGCTTTTTGGCAAAAGTTGCAACAATCCAAATATGACCTAATTTATTACAGTTTGCATTTCAATAACTGCATAAAGATTAGTAGAATTATTAAATATACTATTATATTTGTAACTTCTTTGGCAACAGGAGCTTGGATGAACTGGAATGATATTGATTGGGTTGGAAATACGTGTGCAATTATAATTTTAATTTCTCAAGCCATTTCAGCAATTTCAGAACTATTCCCGTATGAATCCAGGAAGCTAGAATTACGCGAATTAACTGCGGAATTGGAGCCGATATATATCGGCATGGAAAATGATTGGCGCTCTATCCAAAATTCAAAGATATCAAATTCTGAAATTCAAGAATTGATTCAGTCCTATGATAAAAAACAAGCAGAGATTAAACGACATTATTTAAAAGAAGATGCGTTACCTGATTCAGAAAAAATAAGATTGCAGGCAGACGAAAAAACAGAAGAATATTTTAAATATATGAATGAGGAAATAATATGAGTATTACTGACAAAACTAATAATGTACCTACGCCGCCGAAACCCAATACAGACTTTGACTATCGTAATGGGGCACAAACACCTACATATAGAAGGCCTTCACCACCACCGCCACCAAAACCGCAAAAATAAGCTATAAATGGAGTATTATAGTATGGACAAACTTGATATTCTTAATCGTGGTATTTTTGTTGATCAAGTTATAAATTTACTTGAGAACATATCTGACAATAAAGCTTCTACTTGTTTTGCAATAGACGGTGAATGGGGTACTGGCAAAAGCTTTGTTCTTGATATGATTGAAGAACGGCTGAATGACATATATTCAGAAAAATATTTTGTTATACGTTATAATTGTTGGAAATATGATTATTATGAAGAACCACTAATCGCTATAGTATCTACAATAATTGCAGAAATTGAAGAGAAAACAGAAATCTTCCCTGATGGCAAAGAAAAACAAGAAATAATCGGTATGCTCAAAGCGGCAGGCATTTCCTTGCTTTCATTGGCTAATACTGCAATTAAAGCTGAAACTGGTATTGATATTAAAGGCGCGTTTGATACTGTAATAAAAGGAGAAAAAGACGGCGCTGAAAAATATGAAAACGAGCATGCTTATGATACGTATCTTAATTTTAATAAAGTTATAGATAGATTGTCGGCTCTTCTCCAGGAGATTGCGGATAAGTACACAGTTGTGTTTATAGTTGATGAACTGGACAGGTGTATACCAGAATATGCAATTAAAGTACTGGAACGTTTGCACCATCTTTCGGAAGAAAAAAGCAATATAATAACAATTATTGCGACAGATAAAAAGCAACTTGAGTGCAGTGTCAAACATCTTTTTGGTTTTGCTGAAGGGAATAAATATCTTGAAAAGTTTATCAATTTTGAAATCAAACTTGATAAAGGTGAGGTATCAGAAAAAATAACAGAGAAGTATGCGGACTACGTAGAACTGTTCGACAAAGATATTGTTTTTTTTGATGAACCTATAGAAGAGTATTTACAAATAATATTTAAAGATATAGAACCAAGAACACAGGAAGAACTGATGCATAGAGCGATGCTTATACATAAACTTTTATATACGGATAAAAAAGACTATTCTTTTATGTGCGTGGAATTATTGGCTATAGTAATGTATTATAAGTATGGGTATAGAGCATTTGTAGGTACTAATAAAATAAATGTAAATTCTTTTGATAGTATATTTGTACAATATTCAAACGCTGCAAAACCACCATTTGTTGAATTTTTTAGTAAAAGGTTTAATCAAATAAAATTTGATATAAAGCGTAGTTCTTATGCAAACGACTCCACAGTTTGTACTTTTCCAGAAACATTAAGTCTTCCGTCAGCGATTTTATTTACATGGTATAATGTTCATAATAATCAAGGCGGATTGATTCGTTTTAAGTACACATGGGGCGGAGTGTATGAGCCATACAAGAAAAATGCTGAAGAATTGAAAAAATTCATTGAAGTTTTGCAAATAATAAAATGAAAGGGATGACAACATGAGCTACGATTATTCCGAAAACATACTTGTTCAGGAAAGTGCCGGTAATCTGCTCAAAGACGAACTGGGCTGGGATGTCCGGTTTGCTTATAATACAGAAATTCTGGGCAAAGACGGCACCTTCGGAAGAGAAAGCTATAAGGAAATTCTGCTCCACCGCTATTTCCGCGAAGCTCTTAAAAAGCTGAATCCCTGGATAAACGATGCTCAGATTTCAGAAGCTGAAAAGCTTCTTGAAAACAGACTCTCCACATCCTCCCTTTTGCAGGTAAACGAAGAAAAATATTTTCTTATCCGCGACGGTATTCCTGTTACAGTAAAGAAACCCGGCGGCAAGACTGAAACCAAAAAAGCAGCTGTCATTGATTTTCAGGATCCAGGAAACAACTATTTTCTTGCAATTAAGGAACTGAAAATCCACGGTGATTTATATCGCCGCAGAACAGATATTGTCGGCTTTGTAAACGGAATTCCGCTCTTGTTTGTGGAACTTAAAAAGACCACTGTCGATGTCCGAAATGCATATGATGATAACTACACGGATTATCAGGATACCATTCCCCATTTGTTCTATTACAATGCATTCCTTATGCTTTCCAACGGCACGGAAGCAAAAGTCGGTACTCTCGGCAGTAAGTTTGAATTTTTCCATGAATGGAAACGCCTTGTGGAAGATGATCAGGGCAGTGTTGCGCTCGAAACCATGCTCCGCGGTATCTGCAAGAAAGAAAACTTTCTCGATTTGTTCGAAAACTTTATTCTGTATGACCATTCCGGTGGCCATACAGCAAAAATTCTTGCCCGTAACCACCAGTATCTTGGCGTAAACGAAGCAATAAAAGCTTATGCCGCAAGAAAACTTAATGACGGAAAACTCGGCGTTTTCTGGCATACACAAGGTTCCGGCAAGAGCTATTCCATGGTATTTCTTGCACAGAAAGTGCGAAGAAAATTTGAGGGTTCGCCTACTTTTGTAATTCTGACCGACCGTGACGAGCTTAATTCGCAGATCAGCGATACTTTTGAAAACTGCGGCTTGCTTGGAAAAAATAAAGCATCGCAGTTCATTGCCACGAGCGGGGACGATCTTATCAAAAAGCTCAAAGGTAATCCGAGTTTCATTTTCACGCTCATACAGAAATTCAATAAATCCGATGTGGAACCGATTTATCCGGACCATGATGTTATCATTATGTCTGATGAAGCGCACCGCAGTCAGTACGGAATCTTTGCGGATAATATGATTAAATTGCTGCCCACCGCGGCACGAATCGGATTTACCGGAACACCGCTGTTGTCGAGTGATAATATCACTGCGCGTACTTTTGGTGGATATGTTTCTGTTTATGACTTTAAACGTGCAGTGGAAGACGGCGCGACAGTTCCACTTTATTATGAAAACCGCGGAGAAAAAATCGTCGATTTGCATAACCCGGAAATTACCGAACAAATTCTCGATGCAATTGAAAACGCTGACCTCGATGTTGACCAGCAGGATAAACTTGAAGCGGAATTTGCAAAAGAAATACATTTGCTTACAGCAGAACAAAGGCTTAAATCCATCGCCCACGATTTCGTAAACCATTATTCGGATTTGTGGACAAGCGGTAAAGCTATGTTCGTTTGCCTTAACAAGGTTACCTGTGTTCGCATGTATAACTATGTTCAGGAATATTGGGCAGAAGAAATTGAAAAGCTGAAAGAAAAAATAAAACACGCAACTCAGCAGGAAGCACAGGAACTTGGACGAAAACTCAAATGGATGCAGGATACAGAAATGGCTGTTGTTATCAGCCAGGAACAGAATGAAATCCAAACTTTTAAAAAGTGGAATCTGGATATTAGGTCTCACCGCACCAAGATGGAAGAACGTGAGCTGGATAAGGAATTCAAAGACTCTCAAAATCCTCTTCGAGTCGTTTTTGTCTGTGCAATGTGGCTTACCGGATTTGATGTTAAGTGTCTGTCCTGTTTGTATCTTGATAAACCGCTTAAAGCACACACTCTTATGCAAACTATTGCTCGTGCTAACCGTGTCAGTGCAGGTAAAAGCAACGGTTTGATTATTGACTATATCGGTATTGTAAAAGCTCTCCGAAAAGCTTTGGCAGACTATACTGCAAATATCGGTGGAAGCGGCGGAAATGATCCGACTGTTGATAAAGAAGAACTTATAGAAAGAATTATAGAAACTACCGGTAAAGCAAAAGCCTTCTTAGAAAACAAAGGATTCGATTTGCAGAAGCTTATTGAGGCACACGATTTTGCAAAGATTGCTTGTCTTCAGGAAGGTGCCAATGCGGCTTGTGAAACACTTGAGGAAAAGAAAACCTTTACAACATATGCTTCTGAACTTAATCGTCTCATGAAATATATCGATCGTGACGATATTACAGCAGACGCTCGTAAAGAGTACGAAGCAATCGCAGCAATTTATTCTGAACTTCAGAAAAAACGCAGACATGTAGATACAACAGATTTAATGGTACAAATCAATGAGATTATAAGCTCTTATGTGGAAATTCAGCATGACGAGGCAGAAAAAAACGAAGAATCCAAAAGATTTGATATAAGTGCTATAGACTTTGATCTGCTTCGCAGAGAGTTTGCGAGATTAAATAAAAAGAATCTTGTACTGAGAGATCTTGAAGAGATTATCAAACAAAAACTTGATATGATGCTGTTTGCAAATTCTGAACGAGTTAACTATTATGAACGTTATCAACAGATTATAGACGACTATAATAGTGAACAAAACAGAGCAACCATAGAAAAAACTTTTATGGATTTGATGGATTTGGCCAACCAGATGACTCAGGAAGAACAGCGTTATGTCCGTGAAGGCTTTGCAAGCGATGAAGAGCTTTCATTCTACGATATGCTGTTCCGTGAAGATTTAGGGAAAAATGATATCAAAAAAATAAAAATGGTTGCTTCTACGTTGCTCCAAAAAATAAAGGATAAAATTTCCGAATTGGATCACTGGACTGATAAACAGGAAACGAAGGCAGCTGTCGATAATCTTATTCGTGATACTCTTTGGGCCGAACTTCCTGAATGCTATGATGAATTAAGTATCTCTGAATATCGCCAGAAGATTTATGAATATGTTTATACCCGGTACAAAGAGGTTGCGTAAATGTACTATTAAAGCTGGAGGCAAAGACCTCCAGTTTTTAATATTAAATTGAGGGTGATTTTTGTTTGCTTTGTGCTGCTGTATTTATATTAAGTTTTCACTATACACTTAAATTTTCAACAAAAAATGCTTTTGTTAAAAGTGCATTACAAATGCAAAAACCTCCTTCTTTGCTTACTAAATATATTAACATTAATCCTTTTTTATTTTAAAGAGAATGAATTGCATGATATGGATATTGACTGCGAAACATTTATTAACCACATTTGCAAAACGATTAATTTTTCGGAGGAAACTAGAAAGCTATGGGTTTTGGATATATTACTCCAGCAATCACAAAATGGAAACTTGATGAATTCATGGAAGTTATTGATGATTTAGAAGACGAATTGAGTGAGAAAGTACATCATAAAATGTGTGTAAAAAACGATTATAATACGATATTGTTACATATTGTAGGCAAATCATTAGTTACTGTCAGGGAAATTCTTACATTATGTGCACATGGATATTCAGATGGTGCTATGTCTTTGGGTAGAAATTTATATGAACAAATGATGATTATAGATTTTTTTGAAGAACATAAAAAGGATTCCGATTTTCAAGAGTATGTAGATGATTTCTTTTTGAGCTATGCTGTACAACAAAATAAATATTTGAGGGATATAAATAAATTACTTTCAGGAAGTAACATTGCCGAATTGGATAAAGAGAAAGATGAATTAGAGAAAAAAGCACACCACAAATTAAAAGGTGATTATTGGTGGAGCGGATTTGATAATTTTTCAAAAATTGCACATGATGCAATTGGAAGAAAAGAAGATAAAAATATTCATGATTTCTATGTTATTCATTATTTGAGATATAAAAAAGCATGCGTTTCTTTACATGCAGGATGTATGGGTAATATAATTAGGATTGGAAGTGATTCTGGATTTGATATAATAGATACTTCACCAAAAGAATATGGCCAAAGTACGCCTTTAGTGTATTCTGTAATATCTTTAATATATATTATTGGGAATGTTTGCGAAGCTTTTAATATAGATGGAACAAAACACATAAAGAAATTAAATGAGATAGCATCATGGTATCAAGAGAAAGAAAAGGTAGACATAAAAATTACATCTAAATAAAATACATATCATCAAAAAAAGATATAAGTTTTTTCTTGTATCTTTTTTTGTTTGAGGATAATTAGCATATATAATAATTTCATATAAAGGATTTGGTTATTATGTTATAGAAAAAACTCCACACAGTAAAGTAGAAAGTTCTTTTTATCCACACATTCGCCAAATAAAAATTCCTTTGCTAAAATATAGTAAAGGAGGCGAAAATAATGGTAAATTTTATTGAAGAACTTTACTACGGGAACATTGAACCGCAAAACAGAAAGCGGAGAGAAAGCAGAAATTACAGCAGAGAAATGAAAGTACTGTCTGAAAACGAGGACATGCTTTTGGAAAAACTTTCGCTGGAAGATAAAAAATTATTCCTCGAATATGTTGACGCATGGGGAATCGTTGACGGAGAATCAGTTGTTGATAGTTTTATTACTGGATTCAGATTAGGGGCAAAATTTACTTATGATGTATTCGTTCTACCGGAAAACAGTTTGCTGAAGGAGGATTGAGTATGGAGAAAAAATATTGTCTGGAACTTGATGGTTATGAGTACAGAATAGTGATAAACGCTCTTAATGATTTAAGGAATTCTCTTATTCAGCAAGGTCGATATACCGATGCGGTGGATGACATTATGATAAAAGTTATAGATACAAAGCCGAAAAGAAAATGGTTCACAAAGGGGTGAGCACATGGAACAGACGATCCACAATAAACAAAACGGTCTTGATTACACCATTTGTGGGGATTATTATCTCCCGAACCTTCTTCCTACGCAAACAGAAGAAAAAGAAATTGGTATATGGGGTCTGCGGCACCTCAGATATATAAAACAACACAAAAAAGTCCGTTACATAAACCTGCTGACAACAGGAAAACTGAATGCATATCTTGCGGAAATTGATGAGCGTGCTCAAAATGTAAAAGATGCGCTCGTAAAGCAAATGGCTGAGCACGAGGGCACGAATGAGATGCTCAAGGAGCAAAATCAAATGGAATGGGTTCAGAAAATGAACAACATTCGCAACAGAGCAGAAGAAATAGTCAATAAAGAGATAATTTTTAATTAAAACTTCTGGCTAAAATACGATGGTATCGTATTTTAGCCAGAAATATCTGTCAGATTTTAAGAAGAGAAAAGTATAAAAAGTTGCAAAAGTCTCTTCTGAAATTATCACAATTCAAAGAAAAGCTCTCCAAAACATTGATTTTGGGGAGCTTTTTTCTATATATTCAGTTTCACTCTGCAAACTCCGTTGCTGACTTCCCTTGTCAGAATTTCTTCGGGAATTTTAGAAAGCCACTTCTTACTAAAATTGGTATTGCCGTAAAAGCAATCAAAATTTGCAACAGGAAGAACTACCCAAAGAGTATCTTCCTGCTCATTTGCTTCGCAAAAACTGACAACATCATATATAACTTCCGCCGGAACCGCTTCAGTTTTAAATGAAGAAAGCTTTTGAGCACGGTGTTCGGAAAGAATGTGTTCTTGAGCACGGAGCGGGCCAAGTTCAAGAGCATCTGCTAAAATATCGTCAAATCGCAAAAGCCACGTAGCCTTTGTGTTTACCGCAAAAATAGGTACCTGCATCTGCCGAAGCTTCTTTTTCCATTCGTTTGCAAAGCCCTTGGAAATGCCGTCAATTTTATTCTGTGCGGTTTTGCTGATGAGCTCCGGATTGTTTTTTGCAAATTTCTGAATATTTTTAATATGGCGGTAAAGCCAACCTTCACCTTTTTCGTTCACAAGTTCCGGAAAAATTTTTGAAAGATTCCCGAAATTCACAAAAGGAGGCTCATCGCTTTTCGAAGGCAAACTGCACCAGGCACAAAGGGCATTTCTTGCATACTCAACCCGGTCATATGCGGAACCGGAAAGGAGTTCACCGTTTTTACCGTGAAAAAGATATCCTCTTGCAATAACGGTAAGTATCCTGCCCAGACCTTCAAATTCCGTAAGAGTGTTAAAGGTAAACCTGCCGAGATAAGAAAGATCCTGCTTATTCTTCGCGGTATATTTTTGCTCCGTGACGTATGCCCAGAATTCTTCCAATTCTTGTGTCATCAAGATACCTCCTTACCTTTTCATATTTTCTGCCGTGGTGCGAAGCTGCTTCATAAACTGAGGAAGGTATTATTTCAAGAACGAAATCAATCTTTCCGAGTGCAACAGCGCATTTTACTGTTTCTTTGCAATCAAATCCGTTGTAATCTCTGGTTCTTATAGGCATCAGAATATGACGCAATCTTTCGTTTATATCTTCCCGGTAGTAACCGTGAACATATCTGTTATCGAGAAGCTGTTTAAGATTTTCGCTGTCACCATTTTTTGTTGCGGAATGTTTTCTGATTCCGGCATTGCTGTGCATATCGTCAAAATCCGCAATTATATCCCCGAGAATACGGTAGCCTCCGTTCCGGAAATCACAAAAAACATCCCTGTACTGAAAAACGCTGAAATAGTTACAGATTTTATCCAACACATTCTGTCTTTCTTCCGGCGGAGTCAAATGCCATTTAAGTTCATCAAGCATCTGCCGTGCTCTTCTTATTTTCGAAGCGGGTACGTATTCAAAAGCCGCATAAAGTCTGTCAACTGAATATTCGTTTTCCTGTCCGCGGGAGAAAAGTATTCTGTAAACATCATTTTTGCGCTTCATATCAACCGGAATGTGGCTCAGATACTGCGCACGTTTAAGCGCCGTTTCGTAATCTTCAATAAGGCATTTCACTCTTTCAAAAAATGCCGGATCGAGTTTTTCTTTCCATTCTAGGTCTTCCGCAAATACAAAAAGTTTTTCCGGAACCTGCGGATTCGGTTTTATCTTTTCGGTTTCTTTTGAAAGCATAAGTGCATAATACGGAAGTTTTTCAAGGTTCGATGTTACGCTTTCCCAATCTGTTTTCTCAAAGAATTCTTTAAGCCTGCGGTTTTTGGTGGGTTCGTACCATTTTGTTTCGTCATTATCGTTATCAATATTTTTGAACCGAAGGAAAAGGCTTTTGTTCGCTTTTCTTTTTCCGATATAATCGGAAAGGTCAGGCTTTATTCCGCTTTTTGCGGAGTCGATTTCAAGCCCGGTGAGAATCGTCAGCATCTCAACATCTTTACGGAAGCGTTCGCGTTCTTCTGCCGGTGAATTTTCGTCATAAGCGATTATTCCGCGGCGAAGCGCGCAGTTGCTTATCTGACCAACCCTTGAAGAAAAGGTGTTTTTTACCGTTATGAATCTTTCATGCCAGTCATTCGCATCCGCAATAAGCGGTTTTGCGGCGGGAATTTTAAGAACCGGAAGCATTCTGCTGCTTCTGCGGACGCAATTATTTATCAGCGGATCCGCAATGGTTTTAACCATATCGCCGTCGTAATCCGCACCGCCGAGTCTTTCCTGAATTGAAGAACGCGAATCTATCATTGCAACATAGCCGAGATGGGAAAAATATTTTTCTCTGAAATATCCTGCCTCTTTCAGCGGGTAAACCATTGCCTCCTCGTTCCTTGCGATATGAGGATTTCGGAGCAAAGTATAGAAAGAATTTCCCTCATAACCCGGTTTTGGTGCATAAAAATCATTCTGTTTAAGGAATTCCTCTTCCAGCTTTTTATATGCTTCGCATTCTCCGTAAGAATCCCGGATTATATATCCGCAAAGACGCAGAAGGTCATCGGAAAGATAGCGGTTATCCCCGGCAACAAGAAGTTTTCCGTGGGAATATTTTTTCAGTATGCTTTCCGCTTTTGCATCAAGTTCCTTTGTATAAATCGGTTCGTTTATGAAAAGACTGTTTTTCTTAAGAAGCTCCCGGCGGTATTTTCGTCTTTCGACAAAAGGACCTTTCCCGTGGATAATTTCTTCGGTGAAATAGTTAAGCCTTCGTTTTTCGTCTGCAACAAAACCGTAGTATGCGCTTTCGGTGGTTTTTGTCACCCAATTTCTCTCATCATCTTCCGGGGAATGATTCCAGCCGAGAGGAAGGTCTTTCGGGCGAAATTCGTCATCGGTAAGCGCAAGGGTGTTGAGAAACTGATAGTTGAGTTCAGTCGTTTTCTGAGTTCCGAGTTTATCCGTTCCGGAAAGGTAAATGGCATGGTCATATTTTCTGCATCTTTCAAGATATTCCGCCCAGGAAAGTCCGTTTTCCGTCATCCAGCCGATACCTTTGAACATGCTTTCAGTAAGAATCATATGGACTTTATTGACATTATGCCTGTTTCCCCAAAGGTCGGTTATTTCTTCAATGCCAAGTTCGGTGAAAAGAGAAGCAAAATCCACCTTATGGACAACACCCTTGATATACGGCATACGGATTTGGAAAGAACTGTGTTCCGAAGAAAGGTTGTTTGCCATAGCCGGAGAAACCAGGCCTTCACCGTCAAATTCCGTTATTTCAAAATCCATAGTTTTCTCAATGCGGGAATATTTGCGTATTGGGTTTTCCGTTCCGTCATCAACGGCGGTAACCGCCAAAACATCTTTTACCATGTGTTTTGGATTTTTTACAACGATTACGCTTTCTTCATCGTAATATATGTCCGAACGTTCGCCGCTTGTGAAAAGCAGAGCATTATATGCATAGAGTTTGCTCAGCTGGCATTCGCCGATTTTCATTCCGAGGGTCATTCTTTCCCGGAGAATATCATAAAAATCCTCTCTTACGAATGAAATTTTACATTCCCTGCTCATGGAAGCGGAACGCTCAAAAGCAATATATCTCTGATATCCGCAGGTATCAAAATAGAAAGTTATGCCTTCCGGGCGGAACATATACTCCGCAATTTTCTGCATTTCAAGAACCCTTTCGGAAGGCGCACGGTCGAATATTCCCGAAAAATCAACGTAGATGAAAACATCCCGCAACGCTCTTTGTTTGTTTTCTTCTTTTGAATAAACTTTGGTTTTGTTGTGGAAAAGCATCGCCTGATAAAAAATCGGGCAGTCGTCCTGCAGGGTATCTTTTACGAGGTATTCCTTTGAAGGATCGGTTGTATCAAAATTAAATTTGTATCCTTCTCCCGTCTTTTTTGCGCAGGAAATTATACTGTATGCGGAAATTTCCGGGATCATATATTTTTCCAAAAACACAGGAACACCTCCCTTTATTTTTTCGCCTTAATTATATATCCGCTGTACTTAAAAATCAATATGCTGTTATATGATAACTGCCCGCACATTTTTATTTTGTGCGGGCGTTTTGTTATCGAAATTAGCAGTAAAGGATGTGATTTTATGACAAAAA
>JAFSDS010000016.1 GCA_017436125.1 Oscillospiraceae bacterium
TATCAAGCGAACATTTCGACCTGTGAAAAGAAACTCGGCATTGATAAAAAACTTATTGATATCGGAATACCTCTCGGACAAGTTATCTTCATGCCAGGTGCAATCGTCTTATTCGTTGCCGCCGCATTTGGCATGGCAGAAACGTACGGTGTCGCTATCACACCGATCTGGATGCTCACCGTATTTATTATCAGCGTGATTCTGGCGATAGCGGCACCGCCTGTTCCCGGAGCCGCACTTACGTGTTACACGATTTTGTTTATGCAGCTTGGCATTCCCGCAGAGGCGATTGCTGTTGTTATCGCGTTGAATGTTATTCTTGAATTTGTTGCAACGGCGGTAAATCTGTTCTGCTTACAAACCGAGCTTGTTGAGCTTTCGGGATCACTGCAGACACTTAAAACCGAGGTACTGCGCAAGAAAGCGTTGTAAAACAAACATCCGAGCAGAAGAAACAGTCAGCCAAAAAATAATTTTTAATTGAAACTCCAGGTTTTACCGAAGATTTTTTTCGCTAAAGCATACAAAAACAAGGCCCGTGCTCATTTTGAGCACGGGCTGGTCTTATATGACTCGATATAGTTTATTTTTAAAAACAACTTTATATTTTACTCTCACACCGTATTTTGCCGAAGAAAGAAGGCCAAGTTCTTCAAATTTAAGAACAAAACCTCTGATTGTGGCGTAAGCAGCATCTCCGAAATCTTTTTCAAGCTGTTTGGTTGAGAATTCTTCGGTTCCGTAAAAAGAAAGAACAAACTTCCAGAGCATTGTTTCCTTTTCTGTGATTTTTCCGTTTGCAAGTGCATTTTCATAAGCGGATAAAGTTTCTACAGCAGAAGACTCTTCGCTTATCCTGTTGTAAACTTCATTGATAAAATACAGAACAAACGGCGTGAGGTCAACTTTTCCGCAATATTTTTTATTCTCTTCAACCTGCGTAAAAGCGTTATAATATGCTTTTCTGCTCTTCTCAATTTGGCTGGAAAAAGGAACAAAGAGTGTGGAACGGTAACCTTTTTGAATAAGAAACCAAAGATGCAGAAGTCTTGCCATACGTCCGTTTCCGTCAAAATAAGGATGGACATACGCAAGGTAAAAATGAATGATTGCCGCTTTTATAAGATCGTTTATATCGTCATCTGCGTTTATAAAATCAATGAAGTTGGACATGGATTCCGGAATTTTTTTATGGTCAAGTCCGGAATGTTCAACGTGATCGCTTACAACATAAACCATATCGTGACGATAAAGTTTTCCATCAGCAAGTCTGTCTTCTCCGGGAAGAAAATCCCCGACGGACATCATATAGAGCTTATAAAGATTTTCTTCCGTTATTTTGTTTTCGGAATCGGAAATAAACTCAAGGCCTTTTTTCATTCCGAGGATTCTGTTTTCCTGCTCATCTTTCGGAGCCAGACCTTTGAGAATATTTCGTACACTGTCACGACTGAAATCTATGTTTTCAATGGCGGAGGTCGCAATTATTTCTTCCTCCGCGGCTTTGATTCCGTAATTTTTATCCTGCGTTTTTAAAAGCAGCTTTACTGTGTTTTGTTTTATTGCCGAATGGTTTTCAATATAAACAAGGTTGTTTCCTTCAAAATCAAAAATCGGCAAAGTTTTACAGTAAAGTTCTTCCAGCGTTTTTATAAAATCATCGAAACTTTCGCTGTATTTATATTTCATTTTTTTATAATCGGTAAAATGCGAATCTTTCAGCATTTTTGTAAAAATTTTAATGTCCATAACTCCTCCTGATAATAATTAGTATCAGTTTATATCAGTATATCATTCCGGAATTATTATGTCAATATAGTAAAACAATAAGTCCGTGCCCAAAATGAGTACGGGAGCTTTTTTATTGAGTCCTTACAATTATTTTTGTTTCCGTTGAAAACAATCATTTTCAATGATATAATATTGCCATATCATAACAAGAGGAAAGTGTTGTAAAAATGATTCTATATCCAGAAGAATCAACGATAGATTTCAGCAAAATGGAATATATTCCGGAATGTAAAGATGATTTTCCGGTGGTTTGCTATGGCTATGATCTTCATTCAAGAATGGAACCATGGCATTGGCATGATGAGTTTGAAGCAAATATTATCGAAAGCGGAACCGCTGTTTTAAAGCTTGAGGGTGAAGAATACCACCTTAAATCTGGCGACGGTTATCTTATAAATTCCGAAACGCTCCATTCTCTTTCAAGCCTCGATAATTCACATTGCAAAATAAAAAGTATGATTTTCAGAAAAGACGTAATCGGTGGAAAACCCGGAAGCCTTTTTTGGACAAAATATGTATCTCCGGTTACTGAAAGACGAGATTTTTACGGCTGGGTACTGAAAAAAGATTTGACCTGGCAAAAGGAGATCCTTGATTCTCTCAAAAAGATTTTCAGCCTTTTTGAATCGGAAGAAGAGGATTTTGAGATTAAAACAAGAGAGTTACTTTCAAAAATTCTTTCTGTTACTGTAAAAAATCTTCCTCCGGAAAATCCGGAAAACAAAAAGACAACGCAGAACAACATTTCCAAAATAAAAGTAATGCTTCTTTACATCTGGCAAAATTATTCAAAAGCCATAACCCTTTCGGATATAGCAAATGCCGGCGCGGCAAGCAAAAATGACTGTATGCTTTGCTTTGCTGAAACGGTAGGTACTTCACCGATACAGTACCTGAAAAACTATCGGCTTGAAAAAGCCGCCGAATATCTTACTTTTTCGGAAAAGAAAGTTTCTGAAATTGCGGAACTTTGCGGATTTCAGGACAAAAGCTATTTTTCAAAATCGTTTTTTCAAAAATTCGGACAAAAGCCTCTTGACTATCGAAAAGCACAAAGAAATAATTAACAAGAAAAGTATAAAAAGCCCGGTGATTCAATTATCACCGGGCTTTTTTGTTTATATTTCATCAAATACATTTTATGATATTATCGTATTATTTATGTGATATATTCGTATTTATTATGCTTTTTAGTGATTTTATCATAAAAATATTGTGGTTTTGTCTATTGTTAAAAAACAAACGAAAGACTATACTATGGACTCGAATGGAATTCCAGACAATTTGTTATTTTTTGAGGAGGAAACTATGGAATTTTTAATCGGTCTTCTTCCGGCGTTCTTTTGGGGATTCACTCCTGTTGTAGTAAACAAGCTTGGCGGTAAACCTATCAACCAGCAGCTTGGAACTTCTTTCGGATGCGGAATTCTCGCGCTCGGAATCTTTATTTTTGCAAAACCCGAATTCACCACCCAGGTAATTATCGGATGCATTATTTCCGGTCTTGCCTGGTCTGTCGGACAGCTTTGCCAGTACACTTCCTATGTAATTCTTGGTACTTCCAAAGCGTTTGCGCTTTCAATCAGTATTGAAATGGTACTTAACGCAATCGTAGGTGTTCTTATTTTCCATGAATGGAGCACCATGAGCCAGATCGTTCTTGGACTTTCTGCAATTGCCTGCGTAATTCTCGGCGGTAACCTTACCTCTTTCACTTCCGAAAAAAGCACCGCAAACAAAGAACAGTTCAAAAAAGGCTTTATCACTCTTTTTATCGGCGCATGCGGTTTCTGCGTATGGAACTATGCTCTCCGCGTAGCAGGTGCTGACGGAATCGGCGCTCTTTGTCCTCAGGCAATAGGTATGATTCTCGGTTCTCTCACCCTCAGCTGCTTTGTCGGAAAAGATTCAAAGAGATTTGATGTTACCACCTTCAAACAGATCATTCCCGGTCTTATCTATGCCGCAGCAAACGCAACGCTTGTTCTTTCCAACATGGTAAACGGTGTTGCAGTTGGATATACTATGGCACAGCTTTGCCTCGTAATCGAAACCCTTCTCGGCTTCGCAATTCTTAAAGAACACAAACACAAAACTCCGGCGGAACTCAAACATTCCATTGCCGGCGCGATTTTTATCACCGCAGGCTGCATTATGGTAGGCCTTGTCGGTTATGTTTAATTTTGGAAAAAGGAGAAAAGAAACATGGACAGAGTTAAAGAAAAAGTTGCAATCGTAACCGGAGCAGGCAGCGGCCTTGGAAGAGCAGAAGCAGTTATGCTTGCAAAAGAAGGCGCAAAAGTTGCAGTAACCGATATCAACGATGCTTCCGGTATGGAAACCGTTGAAATCATCAGAAACGCCGGCGGCGAAGCAGAATACTGGCATCTTGATGCTTCCGAAGAAAAAGAATGCAAAGCGGTTATCGACGCTGTTGCAGAAAAATTCGGCAAGATTGATATTCTTGTAAACAACGCAGGTATCACCGGTCCCGACGTTACCACCGAGGAAATCACCGAGGAAGATTGGGACAGAATGTTCAAAATCAACGTAAAAAGCGTTCTTTTCATGACCAAACACACCATTCCCTATATGCGTAAAAACGGAAAAGGTTCCATCGTCAACACCTCTTCTCTTTCCGGTATCATCGGCGACACCGAACTTACTCCCTATCACGCAACCAAAGGCACCATTGTCATCATGTCCCAGAAAGACGCAGTGCAGTATGCTCCCGAGCATATCCGCGTAAACTGCATCTGCCCCGGAACTGTTATGACTCCCCTTGTTCAGGGACTTCTTGATGATGACCCCCACTATCTTGATAACGATATCAAGAGATATCCTATCGGCTATTTCGGCGAACCGGACGACGTTGCATACGCTGTTCTCTTCCTTGCTTCTGACGAAGGCCGCTTTGTAACCGGCACCAAACTTGTTATCGACGGCGGTTATTCCGCTCAGTAAAGGAGCAGAAACATGGACAGAGTTAAAGACAAAGTTGCCATTGTAACCGGCGCTGCTCTTGGCCTTGGAAGAGGCGAAGCAATCCTTCTCGGAAAAGAAGGCGCAAAAGTTGCCGTTGTTGATATCAATGATGAGGCAGGAAAAGAAACCGTTGAAATCATCAGAAAAGCAGGCGGCGAAGCGGAATACTGGCATCTTAACGTTGCAAACGAAGCTGAATGCAAAACCGTTATTGACGCAGTCGTTGAAAAATGGGGCAAACTTGATATTCTTGTTAACAACGCAGGAATTGTCGGCGAAGATGTTCCCACCGATAAAACCACTGAAGAAAACTGGGATAAAGTTTTTGCCGTAAACGTAAAAAGCACTTTCTTTATGACAAAACATTCCATTCCCCATATGCGTAAGAACGGAAAAGGCGCAATCGTAAACACTTCTTCCATCTGCGGACTTGTTGGCGACGGCGAACTTTCTTCCTATCATGCAACAAAAGGCGCAATTCTTCAGATGACAAAACAGGATGCGGTACAATATGCGCCGGAACACATTCGCGTAAACTGCGTATGTCCCGGTTCAATCATGACTCCCCTCATGCATGACCGCCTCAAAGTTGATCCTCAGTATTTTGAAAAGGATCTTCAGAGATATCCTCTCGGATATTTTGGCGAACCGGAAGACGTTGCATACGGCGTTCTTTTCCTTGCTTCTGATGAAGGAAGATTTGTAACCGGTGCCACACTTCCTATAGACGGCGGATATACCGCACAATAATCTTACAAGTTTCCATAATAAAATACCCCCAAAGGACAA
>JAFSDS010000017.1 GCA_017436125.1 Oscillospiraceae bacterium
ACCGGAAAGGAGTTCACCGTTTTTACTGTGGAAAAGATATCCTCTTGCAATAACGGTAAGTATTCTGCCCAGACCTTCAAATTCCGTAAGAGTGTTAAAGGTAAACCTGTCGAGATAAGAAAGATCCTGCTTATTCTTCGCGGTATATTTTTGTTCCGTGACGTATGCCCAGAATTCTTCCAATTCTTGTGTCATCAAGATACCTCCTTACCTTTTCATATTTTCTGCCGTGGTGCGAAGCTGCTTCATAAACCGAGGACGGTATAATTTCAAGAACGAAATCAATCTTTCCGAGTGCAACAGCGCATTTTACGGTTTCTTTGCAATCAAATCCGTTGTAATCTCTGGTTCTTATAGGCATCAGAATATGACGTAATCTTTCGTTTATATCTTCCCGGTAGTAACCGTGAACATATCTGTTATCAAGAAGCTGTTTAAGGTTTTCGCTGTCGCCGTTTTTTGTTGCGGAATGTTTTTTGATTCCGGCATTGCTGTGCATATCGTCAAAATCCGCAATTATATCCCCGAGAATACGGTAACCTCCGTTTCGGAAATCACAAAAAACGTCCCTGTATTGAAAAACGCTGAAATAGTTACAGATTTTATCCAACACATTCTGTCTTTCTTCCGGAGGGGTGAGATGCCATTTCAGTTCATCAAGCATTCGCCGCGCTTCCCTTATTTTCGAAGCGGGTACGTATTCAAAGGCGGCATAAAGTCTGTCAACGGAATATTCGTTTTCCTTTCCTCGCGAGAAAAGAATTCTGTAAATGTCATTTTTTCGCTTCATATCAAACGGAATGTGGTTCAGATATTGTGCGCGTTTAAGCGCTGTTTCATAATCTTCGATAAGGCATTTCACTCTTTCAAAAAATGCAGGATCGAGTTTTTCTTTCCATTCCGGGTCTTCCGCAAATATAAAAAGTTTTTCCGGAACCTGCAGATTCGGTTTTATCTTTTCGGTTTCTTTTGAAAGCATAAGCGCATAATACGGAAGTTTTTCAAGGTTTGATGTTACGCTTTCCCAATCGGTTTTCTCAAAGAATTCTTTAAGCCTGCGGTTTTTGGTGGGTTCGTACCATTTTGTTTCGTCGTTATTGTTATCGATATTTTTGAACCGCAGGAAAAGGCTTTTGTTCGCTTCCCTTTTTCCGATATAATCGGAAAGGTCAGGCTTTATTCCGCTTTTTGCGGAGTCGATTTCAAGCCCAGTGAGAATAGTCAGCATCTCAACATCTTTGCGGAAGCGTTCCCTTTCTTCTGCCGGTGAATTTTCGTCATAAGCGATTATTCCGCGGCGAAGCGCGCAGTTGCTTATCTGACCAACCCTTGAAGAAAAGGTGTTTTTTACCGTTATGAACCTTTCGTGCCAGTCGTTCGCATCCGCAGTAAGCGGTTTCGCGGCCGGAATTTTAAGAACCGGAAGCATTCTGCTGCTTCTTCGGACACAGTTATTTATCAGCGGGTCTGCAATGGTTTTAACCATATCGCCGTCGTAATCCGCACCGCCGAGTCTTTCCTGAATGGCGGAGTGTGAATCTATCATTGCAACATAGCTGAGATGGGATAAATATTTTTCTCTGAAATATCCTGTCTCTTTCAGCGGATAGACCATCGCTTCTTCGTTCCTTGCGATATGTGGATTTCGAAGCAAGGTATAGAAAGAATTTTCCCCATAACCCGGTTTCGGTGCATAAAAATCATTCTGTTTAAGGAATTCCTTTTCCAGCTTTTTATATGCTTCGCATTCTCCGTAAGAATCCCGGATTATATATCCGCAAAGACGCAAAAGGTCATCGGAAAGATATCGGTTATCCCCAGCAACAAGAAGTTTTCCATGGGAATATTTTTTCAGTATGCTTTCCGCTTTTGCATCAAGTTCCTTTGTATAAATCGGTTCGTTTATGAAAAGGCTGTTTTTCTTAAGAAGCTCCCGGCGGTATTTTCGTCTTTCGACAAAAGGACCTTTTCCGTGTATAACTTCTTCGGTGAAATATTTAAGCCTCTGTTTTTCGTCGGCAACAAAACCGTAGTAGGCGCTTTCGGTGGTTTTTGTTACCCAATTTCTCTCATCATCTTCCGGGGAATGATTCCAGCCGAGCGGAAGGTCCTTCGGGCGGAATTCGTCATCGGTAAGCGCAAGGGTGTTGAGAAACTGATAGTTGAGTTCGGTCGTTTTCTGAGTTCCGAGTTTATCCGTTCCGGAAAGATATATAGCATGGTCATATTTTCTGCATCGCGCAAGATATTCCGCCCAGGAAAGTCCGTTTTCGGTCATCCAGCCAATACCTTTGAACATGCTTTCCGTAAGAATCATATGGACTTTATTGACATCGTGCCTGTTCCCCCAAAGGTCGGTTATTTCTTCAATGCCGAGTTCGGTGAAAAGAGAGGCAAAATCCACCTTATGAACAACTCCCTTGATATACGGCATACGGATCTGGAAAGAGCTGTGTTCCGAAGAAAGGCTGGTTGCCATAGCCGGAGAAACCATGCCTTCACCGTCAAATTCCGTTATTTCAAAATCCATGGTTTTCTCAAGGCGGGAATATTTGCGCATGGGGTTTTCCGTTCCGTCATCAACGGCTGTAACCGCTAAAACATCTTTTACCATATGTTTTGGATTTTTTACAACGATTACGCTTTCTTCATCGTAATATGTGTCCGAACGTTCGCCGCTTGTGAAAAGCAGAGCATTATATGCATAAAGTTTGCTCAGCTGACATTCGCCGATTTTCATTCCGAGGGTCATTCTTTCCCGGAGAATGTCATAAAAGTCCTCTCTTACGAAAGATATTTTACATTCGCGGCTCATGGAAGCGGAACGCTCGAAAGCGATATATTTCTGATATCCGCAGGTATCAAAATAGAAAGTTATGCCTTCCGGGCGAAACATATACTCCGCAATTTTCTGTATTTCAAGAACCCTTTCAGAAGGCGCACGGTCGAATATTCCCGAAAAATCAACGTAGATGAAAACATCCCGCAAAGCTCTTTGTTTGTTTTCTTCCTTTGAATAAACTTTGGTTTTGTTGCGGAAAAGCATTGCCTGATAAAAAATCGGGCAGTTATCCTGCAGGGTATCTTTTACGAGGTATTCCTTTGAAGGGTCGGTTGTATCAAAATTAAATTTGTATCCGTCTTCGGTCTTTTTTGCGCAGGAAATTATGCTGTATGCGGAAATTTCCGGAATTATATATTTTTCCAAAAACACAGGAACACCTCCTTTTATTTTTTCGCCTTAATTATATATCCGCTGTACTTAAAAATCAATATGCTGTTATATGATAACTGCCCGCACATTTTTATTTTGTGCGGGCGTTTTGTTATCGAAATTAGCAGTAAAGGATGTGATTTTATGACAAAAA
>JAFSDS010000002.1 GCA_017436125.1 Oscillospiraceae bacterium
AAGAACATATGCCAGGGCGATGATTGCCGTAATATTATCCATCGAAACCGGAAGAGGCGTTCTTCCGTCAATGGTAAGGGAAGGCCCCATGAAATAGATGAACCCCATTTGCCAAAAGGTGAACATTGCAAAACAGATAAGCAGCCAAAGGGGTTTTTTTAGGCGTTTTCTTTGGTTTTCAAAAAGAAGCCGGTTATTCATGGTTTTCCCTCCTTATTTTTATGAAAAACTGCGTTTTTACCCCTTTTTTTATAAAAATCCCCCGAGTGTGGGATATTAAAAAGCAAGGATTTTATCTATAATTCAGTCAGAAAGACCGATTTCAATTACATGATATCACAGGATATTCCATATATCAACAAAAATTGAAGCGGTCGTAAAGAACGGAGGGAGAATATGCTGCACTTTTTAAACAGCATTAAAGTTGACAAAAAAACTATGCGGTTTTATGCGGAATGTTCCCTTTGCGGAAAGCGAAGGCTCGGTCCGCCGGTACCCATTTTATGCCGCGGAAGAAAAAGGCTTGAAAACTGCGAAAAGGGAAAATCAAATCCTTTAAGCCAAAAAGTTTTCAATCACGTAAAAGCCGCGGCAATGCAGATCCTTGCGGTGCATTTTAACCAATGCAGAAGCTGCCTTTGCTGGGTGTGCGACGATTGTTATGACGAAAACGATCCCTGCGGTGCCTGCAAAAAGTGTTCCGAAAAAAGAAAAACCGCACTTGCAAAATGCGAAAACATATAAGGAGTGAATTTTATGGGATTTCTTGAAAGAGCAATAAGAAAAGGAGTAAGCCAGGGAGTCGGCAGAGCCATGGGAGAAGCGCTGAGCAAGGCAATAGAACCCCATGCAAACGAGCTTGCAAACAAAGCGGCACAGCGCATTGACGAAGCAGCCGCAAAAAATGAAGAATACGAAAATCAAAGAAGACAAAATTCCGCTTTTAACGGCGCGTTTGCAAATCTTGAAAGAGCCGCGAACGATTATGCAACCCAGCTCGGCAAAAATATGAAAATCTGCCCCGGCTGCGGAGAAACCGTTACCGCAGATAAAAAATTCTGTCCCTATTGCGGCGCAAAGCTTCCGGAGCAGACCGTTGCGGAAGGCGCTGTTTGCCCGAACTGCGGAAAACAGAATTCCATAGGAACAAAATTCTGCCAGGATTGCGGAACAAAGCTTCCGGCGGCCATTGCGGAAGAACAGGCGCAGCTTATGAAGGACGACGCGGTTATGGCGGAATGGGACGAAAAGCTTGCCGTTTACCCCAAATGGACTTTGGGCGGAAAAGATTACTATATCGAAGAATATGACGCCGGAACTTTCGGCTTTTCCGCAAGATTTGCAACGCCTGTCGGCGCCCAGGCGGCAGTACGGCAATACAGAGAAGTTCTTTTGCAAAACGGATTCCGTCAGGCAGGTCAGTATCCGAATATGGAACACCTTTATAAAAGAATAAACGGAACGGTATATCACGTAGATACGGAGCATTGCTTTGAAGGCGACAGCGACTGTCCGCAGATATATTTCAACGCCGCGGAGCCTTACGGCGGTTTTGATTATGTAAAACCGGAACCGAAAAAACAGCTTGAACTTAAAGACCTTAAAGGACTTTTTAAAAGGTAACGTGGAGGAGCAAATATGAAAAAAATATTTTGTATCATTCTTTCAATATTGATTTTATTGTCTTCTTTCATAATAACGGCGTTTGCAGCGGAAGAAAATGATATATCCGCATTTGAATTTCCGAAGCCGGAAGCACCCAACTATTTCATCTATACCGATGGCGATGCTTCCGAAGGACAGCACGACGACCTTCGTATGATTATGGTTGCGGATCCGAAGGTTGCGGCTCTTGCGGCGGAATATTACAGCGACAGCGACGCTTTTTATGAAAAATACGGTCTTTGGTCTTTTGCAATATCAATGCAGTATGACGTATCCCTCGATGACGAGGAGCACTGGCAGCATACGGAAGAATGGGATAACAGCTGGTACACCAGTGGATATGCGGACGGATATCCTTACGTCTCGCTTGGTTCCGAAATGATGGAGGATTTCGAGTTCTTCTGGCTGACCTATTACGAAGGTCCCGGCTCCGATACATTCGTGCCCTATCAGCCTGCAATCACTACCTACGTATATCACTACGAGGATTGGGATGAAAATATCTATTCATTCGATACAGAAAACCACAGCCTTTATATCCGCTGCCGATACTATATGGAGTGGGAGCCTGTGGTGATGGGCGAGTATGGCGAAGAGCCCGGCGAAAAGCAGTCTAAATTCTCCGATTGGTCGGAGAGCGCCGTGTTCGGCAAGAACGGTACGCAGATCACACCCGACGAGCCTACTACATATGCAGCTCCCATCATCTCTGATATGAAGATCGTGCTTTCCGAGGGCGACGAGAACAGCCATATCGAATACGTGCAGACCACGCCCGAATCGGTTTGGATGAACGGCGTGTACTACGAAATGACGGGCGAAGGTGAGTTCGAAGGACTTGAAACCCAGGTCAGCATCGACGGCGGTGAATGGATCGAGTTCGACACCGCAGACGCAGGTGGCGACTGGTGCCTTTGGAACGGCAGCCGAGGTGCCTACAATGATGATGTACCCATTGAGGAAAACA
>JAFSDS010000018.1 GCA_017436125.1 Oscillospiraceae bacterium
AACCTGGCAATGAAGCTCTTTAAGGTCTTCTGCGGCAACGCCGCCTTTGATAGCACCGCAAGTTGCAACATTCATGAATGCAGGAGTCTGAACAGTTCCGTGAACGGTTTCAAACTCGCATCTGCGGGCTCTTCCTTCGGTTTTTAAAACAGTAAGCATAAATCTCCTCATTAAAAGAAAATAATATAACTATATAAGTATAACTTAATATAAAAATCTTTTCAAGTGATATTTTCAAAATTATATTTTTCAACATCATTACCGAATGGACAATTTTTATTGACAAGCGTATAATTTTTATGATATTCTATATATTACAGTTTGTATATTCTTATTTTGGAGAGATAAAGATGGCAGAAATCGCTGATTTTGGACGAAAAGTCAAAAAAATTATGAAGCAGCGCGGAATAACTCAAACCTGGCTTGCGCAAAAAATAGGAGCTACCGAAGCAACCCTTTCAAGATACGTAAACAACAGCAGAAAGCCTCAGGCAGATATCGCTGCGGAAATAGCGGAAGCTCTGGATGTATCCCTTGATTACCTTATGGGCATAAGCGGCTTCCCTGCCCCGATAAAAACATTAAGCACAGAGGAAACACTTCTTTTAAGCGCATTCGGAAGAGCAAACGCAAGGGACCGTAAAATTATATTTGGCGTGCTCGAAGACCATATGACTTCCGAAGAACTTGAAAGTTTTAAAAATCTAATAAAAAAATAATATATATGTGACTAAGTTACTGAAAAATGAAAAAAATGGTAGTATAATACAGACAAATCAAAGAAACAACCAATTCAAAAATTTATTTATAAAGGAGTTAAATACTATGAAATATACTTGCATGATTTGTGGCTATACCTATGATGAAGAAAAAGGAATCCCCGAAAAAGGAATCGCACCCGGAACCAAATTTGAAGATCTCCCCGATGATTTCCGCTGCCCCCTTTGCAAAATGCCTAAAGATAAGTTCAGAAACGTTGCAAAGGACGCACAGTAACAACCTCATAAACAAAAAAACGGCTGCATAAAGCAGCCGTTTTTTATTGCATTAAAGAATAGCCATGGAGTCTCCGAAGCTGAAGAAGCGGTATCTCTCATCTATCGCTTTTTGGTATGCGGCCATTACGTTTTCGTAACCCGCAAAGGCGGAAACAAGCATTATAAGAGTGCTTTCCGGAAGGTGGAAGTTGGTAATAAGTCCGTCAAGTACCTTGAACTGAAAACCGGGATAAATAAAGATGCTTGTATCATCATCATCCTCGCGGATCTCGCCGTATTTTGCGGCAACGGATTCAAGAGTTCTGCAGGAAGTGGTTCCAACAGCAATTACTCTGTGACCTTCGGCCTTTGTTTTGTTGATAAGTTCCGCAGTTTCTTTAGGAAGCATATAATGTTCCGTATGCATGATATGATGTTCAAAATCCTCAACTTTTACCGGACGGAAAGTTCCAAGTCCAACATGAAGAGTTACAAAAGCGGTATTAACGCCCTTTTCACGGATCTTTTCAAGAAGCTCGTTGGTAAAATGAAGACCCGCGGTTGGAGCCGCTGCGGAACCGATAGGATCGGAATAAACGGTCTGATAACGCTCTTTATCCTCAAGTTTTTCGGTAATATAAGGAGGAAGAGGCATCTGGCCAATCTCGTCAAGAACGTTATAAATATTTCCCTCGTGCTCAAATCTTACGATGCGGTTACCTTCTTCAACGATGTCGATTACTTCCGCTTTAAGAAGTCCGCCGCCGAAAACAAAACGTTTTCCGATTTTTGCGTGTTTTCCGGGCCTTACAAGTATCTCCCAAACATCAAGGTCGATTTGTTTAAGAAGAAGAAACTCGATGGGAGAATGGGTGTCTTCCCTTTCGCCGATAAGCCTTGCGGGAATAACTCTTGAGTTATTGAGAACGAGAAGATCGCCCGGTTCAAGAAGGTCGATTATCTCATAAAAATGTCTATGTTCAACTTCACCGGTTTTGCGGTCAAGATGCATAAGCCGGGAATGGTCGCGCTGGTCCGCCGGATGCTGAGCAATAAGTTCTTCCGGAAGGTCAAAATAAAAATCACTTGTTTTCATCTAATCACCAATTATCTTATTTTTCTCAAAAATCTTGACATAAAAAATATGTAATGATAAAATCAAAAACATATTCATATAACTTATATATTATATTGCAATAAAAGTTTTATTGCAAGATATTTATTTATTAAGGAGGCTTTGTTTTATGAAGAATTACAAAGTCGGTATCATCGGTGCCACCGGAATGGTCGGCCAGCGCCTTATAACCCTTCTTGCGGAACATCCATGGTTCCATATCGAAGTTCTTGCCGCATCCGGAAGAAGCGCCGGAAAAACCTATGAAAATGCTGTTGAAGGCCGCTGGGCAATGAAAACCGCTATCCCGGAAAATGTAAAGAAAATGGTCGTTCTTGATGCTGAAAAAGACGCTGAGGGCATCGCTTCTCTTGTTGATTTTGTTTTCTGTGCCATAAATATGGATAAAGCAGCAACAAAAGCTCTTGAAGAAAAATACGCAAAGCTTGAATGCCCCGTTATGTCCAACAACAGCGCAAACCGCGGAGTTGAGGATGTTCCCATGATAATTCCTGAAATCAACCCGGAACATATGGAAGTTATTGCAGCACAGAAAGAGCGTCTTGGAACAAGAAAAGGTTTTATTTCCGTAAAATCCAACTGTTCCATTCAAAGCTATGTTCCCGCGCTTCATCCTCTTATGAAATTTGGCATTACGAAAGTTCTTGCATGCACTTATCAGGCAATTTCCGGTGCAGGCAAAAACTTTGAACGCTGGCCCGAAATGGTGGATAACCTTATTCCGTATATCGGCGGCGAAGAAGAAAAAAGTGAAAATGAGCCTCTTAAAATCTGGGGAAAACTTGAGGACGGAAAAATAATAAAAGCCTCTTCCCCTGCCATAACAACACAATGCCTTCGCGTTCCGGTTTCCGACGGACACACCGCAGCGGTTTTTGTAAGTTTTGAAAACAAACCTTCAATGGAAGAAATCAAGGAACTCTGGAAAGAATATAAAGGCGAACCCCAACTTCTTGAGCTTCCTTCTGCGCCGAAGCAGTTCCTCACATATTTTGAAGAACCTGACCGCCCACAGGCAAAACTTGACCGTGACCTTGAAAACGGAATGGGCGTTTCCATTGGAAGACTTCGTCCGGACAGCCAATATGACTATAAATTTGTAAGCCTTTCACATAACACCCTTCGCGGTGCCGCCGGTGGAAATGTTCTTATGGCAGAGCTTTATGCCGCAAAAGGCTATTTCGATTAAAACATAATAAAAAAATCCTTCGCATAGATATCAGTATCAAATATGCGGAGGATTTTTTATATGAAAAATACAATTTTTACCGGCTGCGGCGTTGCAACCGTTACTCCAATGAAGGATGACGGAAGCGTAAATCTAAAAAAATATGCAGATTTTATTGACGAACTTATCCAAAAAGGCGTTGATGCCATTATTGTTAACGGAACCACCGGCGAATCCGCTACTCTTTCCGACGAAGAACAATATAATATTATATGCTGTGCAAAGGACGTTATAAATCACCGAGTACCTCTTATTGCAGGAGCCGGAAGCAACAACACAAAACATGCCGCAAAGCTTGCGCTTAATGCAAGAAATGCCGGAGCGGATGCTGTTCTTTCCGTAACGCCATATTATAACAAGGCCAATGAAGCCGGACTTATCGAACATTATTCCTTCATCACAAAATGGTGTCAGCTTCCAACGATTGTTTACAACGTTCCATCACGCACCGGAATGGATATAAAACCGGAAACATATGCCAAACTTGCAGAAAATCCATTCATTTGTGCAATAAAAGAAGCTTCGGGCAACTTAACAAAAGCTGCGGAAACTCTTAATATATGCGGAGATAAATTGGATATTTATTCCGGAAGCGACGAACTTACCGTTCCGTTTTTGAGCATCGGTGCAAAGGGCGTTATTTCCGTTGCAGCTAACATTGTTCCAAAAGAAATGCAAAACCTCTGTTCTCTCTATTTTGAAGGTAAAACATTGGAAGCAGGCAGTAAACAAATTGCTCTTATTCCGCTTATCAATGCGCTTTTTTCTGATGTTAACCCCATTCCCGCAAAAGAAGTGCTGAACATGCTCGGAAAGGAATTCGGACCTTGCAGACTTCCGCTTCGCGAAATGGAAGAAGCCAAAAAAGAACACCTTCGCTCCGTTCTTGAGCACTATGAAATTCTTTGAGCATCGATACATTCTGCATTTCGGCGGCTTGAGCACGCATATTCCAAATCGCCTTATTTATTACGTGCTCAAATTTCTGCATTTTGTTTTCCCTAAAAAAACAATTTATATAGAAATAAAATGAGCGAAAAGAAAAATCTTTTCGCTCATTTTTTTAATTTATACCGACATATCCGGTTTTTTCAATAATTTCCTGGCCTTCGTCCGAAATGATCCATTCGATCAGTTTTTCAACGTTTTCGTTTTCGTTGCCTTCATAAGTCACCGCATAAAGCGGTCCGCTTATTGGATATGTTCCGTTCTTTATATTTTCAACAGTCGGTGCAACGCCATCGATACTGAGTATCTTTATGTCCGGATTTTTTATGATTCCTTCAAGATAATATCTGTATGAAAATCCTATGGAAGATGGCTTGCTTCTGTAATCGGAAACCCGCTCAACAATTCCGGACATAAGGTCGTTTACCCTTTCGGTCGGAGCTTCCATTATTTCTTTTCCGTCCATAAAACGGATAAGCATACTCTGGCTTCCGCTTCCCTCGTTGCGCTGATACGCAATTATCTCTTCGTTATCTCCGCCGAGTTCTTTCCAGTTTGTTATCTCTCCGGAATAAATCGCTCTTACCTGTTCAGAAGTTAAGTTATCTATGGGATTATCCTTATGGACAAAGAAAACAAAAGCATCCATACCTATGGGAGTATATATGAACTCCGTTCCGTTGCTTTTAGCTTCTGCTATCTGCTCTTCCGAAGGATATGCGCCGAAGAAAATATCAGTTTTCTTTTCGCCGAGAAGGATATATCCGCCGACGGTGTTGTTATATTCAAAATAACCGTCCCAAAGTTTTACCCTATCCGGATATACTGCATTTACAAAAGCGGAATAAACGGGAAAAACAGCTGCCGCTCCGTCGAGGGTCGGAAGATCATCCTCAAGTTTAAGACTTGCTTCATGGTCGAGGGTAACTATCTTGGATTCCTCATCAAAAGGAAGATATTCATGTACGTTTATATTCGGCGTTGTATTTACAGTTATGCTTCTGTCATATTCTCTGATTCCAAATCTTATGACAGCTGAAATTACAAAAACCGCAAAAAATATGCTCCAGCCTATAAGAACCTTTTTCCTGTCTTTGAACCAAATCATCGGAATAAAAAAGGCAGGAATAACAGCCATTAAGCCATATCCTATAAATTCATCATAAAAAATAAGTCCGCAAAATACCGCAGCAAAAAACGAAAGCGGAATTACTACCGCAGTAAGAACTATTTTGCAGATTATATCAACGATCTTTTTTCTGTTTTCCATTATTTCGCCTCCTTTATATTATCATTATAGCTTTTAAAAACACCGCTTTCAATGTAAAGCAACAAATATTAATCAAATATTAAAGATTGGCTTAAAATTCTTAATATTGTATTATACATAATTTTATGGTAAAATAGATTGGTTAATTTTACAGAAAACAGAGGTTTTGATATGCGAAAAATTGCACTTAGAGGACTTATAGGACAAAAGCGCAGCACGCTTTTACTCTGGAGCGTTGTTGCCCTTGCATTTACCTTCCTTGTCCTTTCAACAACACTTATAACATCTCTTCAGAAAACGGATGAAATACAGCGCAGTGAAACATACGGAAGCTGGCAGGTTCTTGTTGCGGATTCTTCCCTTACCGGTGCGGATTATTCTTCGGATGCCGCTCTGGAACTTACCAATGAAAAAGTTAATGAATTATCTTCTGCCGCAGATTCTTCCGTTCTTCTCCCAATGATAAAAGTTTCCGGTGTTGATTATTTTTCCGGTGACAATGAATACTATCTTACCCCTTATTCTGATGTTTTTAAAGAAATGGGTAATTTTACCCTTAAAGAGGGTGAATGGCCGAAGGCGAAGAACGAGATCGTTCTCGAATACGCAAAACTTTCTTCTCTCGGTCTTTCCATCGGCGACAGTTTTACCGTTATTAATCAGCTCAATTTCCCCACTATTGAAGACTACTCCGCAAGAAAACACGAACTTATGGAACTTGCAAAGCAGGATGCCATAAACGACGGCCTTAAAATCTTCCGCGAAAAAAGATGGGGAGAGTTTATGGGCGACTGGAACAATTTTTTTGTTCATTATCCCGTTCAGCAAAAAGGCAACCCTCTCTATATGGCTCTTGCAGATGATGCTCATCCGGAAGGACAGATAATACCTTTTGAAGAAATGACTGAAGAACAGTTTTTAAAGGTTTATACTGTCTATGTTTCCGGAACCATTCATAACAGTATTGATTTCAGCACATATATGCGTCCCCACATGACAAAAGAAGAAATAGCTTTTTTCTTTGGCCTTACTGCGGACCTTATCGGATATGAAGACCTCAATATCCGTGTTTCTCTCTCAACCGATAATATAATTATAAATATCCCATATACTTACACCATCTGCGGCGTTGTTGATACTTTTTCCGACAGATGGGATACCGGCATGCTTCCTCTTCCAAGCGGATTTATAACCGAGGAAAACTATGGCGTTTATCTTAACGGCATAGGAAAAGTTCTTGAAAAATACGATAAATATGCTTTCATTGACTATGAAAGACTTCTTTTCCTCTCCAACGATAAAAACAGTTCCGCAAGAGAACTTTGGAACGAAATATCCTCTGCTGTAAACGAAAACTCTTCCGCTTTGATTATTGAGAACTTTGAGATGGAAGAACCCCACGATCTTACCGAGCTTCGTCTTAATCGTTTTGCCTATCCTTCCACATCTGAAGGAAGCGGACGCACCCTTACTCTTGTTACCGTTATCCTTTTTGTAACCACCGTCTGCGCTGTTTTCCAGATATTCTTTACCCAAATGAGAAAACGCATGCGCCGTATCATTCTTATGAAATCCATAGGTGCAGAAAGCCGACAGATTGGTTTTATGCTTCTTTGGGAATTTATTTACTTCTGGATATCCACCCTTCCGGTAGGCATTCTTCTTGGCCTTGGCGGCGCATATCTTACCACCTTTGCCCTTGAAAAAGCTCAGGCAAGAGATATCATTTATACTGTTGATCCGGTTATACTTATTTTTGCTGTTTTCGCCGGAACTCTTGCGCTCTTCATTGGTATGATGATTCCGAGCATTATGGCTATAGGCGTTCCTCTTACCGGAAGAACCGCAAGAAAAAAGCCTCTTGCTCCGCCAAAAAAAGAAGTTCAGCAAAACTTCCTTAACGTTACTCTTCGCGGACTTTATGCAAACAAAAGCAGAACTCTCGGTAATGCTGCTCTTTGCCTTTTTATGATGCTTATCATGACTCTCTGCATTTTTATAGGCTTCCGCTTTATGACACCTTACCGCGAAACGGTTCAGCGCAACAGCCGTCCGGATTATTTTCTCCAGCTTCCTTACTCTGTTTCCGATCGTCAGCTTCCGGAATATCTTAAAGAACTTGAAGAACTCGGAGTTTGTGAATCCATCGACGTTCAGCGCACTGCAGAAGATTCTATTCTCGATGCCTCTGTTGAAAGCGTTCTTCTTGATGCCGCTTTCGGTAATTCCCTTATTACCGCGCAGAACTCCTACGGCGATCCTTTCAGCGGATATCCAATGAAACTTTATGCAATTTCTTCCGAAAGCGAATTTTTCGAAAAATACAGTGCCTCGGCAACATACGGAAGCGTTGATAAAGAAAACTTTGAGGCAGGAAAAGAAGTTATACTTTTCATCCCCCTTTACAAAGATACCGATAATACTGACAATAGCGGAACCGGCTACGGCTGGGAAAAAGTCGATTCTTCCGGCATAGATATCACTTATTATAAGGAATATCGTAATGTTTACGATAAAGATACCGGTATTTCCGTCGGAGACTATATAACCCTTGGCGCAAGCACCCGCTATTTTGGCGGCGCCGGATTTACACATAAACTTGAAACGGAGAAAGTTAAAGTTTCCGCTATTATCCACTATTTTCCGGATGAGGGTATCTGGCCCATAAGTGGTTCTGATGAAGGTTATCAGATAATTTGTTCTTCTTCTCTTGCAACTCACCTTCTCCCCAACTCTATGAGGACCCGTTCTTCTAACGAAATAAGGGCTCTTAAAGTAATGTATCTTTCCACCGGTTATGGTACGACAGATTTTTACATTACCGCAAAAGAAGGTATTTCAAAATACGATATCGACACAAAACTTCTTGTTTATGCCAGAAGCAAATACATGGATATCGAATTCTATCATGAAAGCAACAGCAAACTTTTACAGGACGGTATAAACAACATCCTTCTTGTATGTCTTTTAGGGCTTACCGCCGTTCTTCTTGCACTTCTTATTTTTGCAAACACCATATCCTCGGATATCGAGCAGGAAAGGAACAAGATAGGAATTCTGCAGTCCCTGGGCGTAAGCAATAAACAGCTGATAAAGCGCCAACTCTATATCGGACTTGCCGTTTCCGGCGCAGCCGTTTTTGCTGCAAATGTTCTTCTTTGGGGATTTATCGCGCTCTATGCTCTTCTCTCCGCTGCGGTGCTCGGAAACCTTCTCTGGGGATATCCATGGCTTCTCCATATTGGCGCATGCATTGTTCTTGCGGCGATAATCACCGCGCTCTATGTTGCTCCCATGCACGGCATCCGCCGCTATCTCCCCATCGAAAACATCAAAACCAGAAAGTGAGGTCGGAACAATGGAGATTTTAAGAACCGAAGGCCTTTATAAAACATATAACGAAGGCAG
>JAFSDS010000019.1 GCA_017436125.1 Oscillospiraceae bacterium
GCGCCGTGTTTGCAGAGAGGGCAAACAAAATCTTCGGGAAGTTCTTCGCCTTCGTAAACATATCCGCAAATCGGGCAGCGCCAGCCTTTTTTAACTTTCGGGGGCTGGGGTTTTGGTTTAACGCGGTTCTGATAATAGGTATAGGTCATGGAATCCTCGGAAGAAAGGATTTCTGCCTCGGTTACATCCGCGATAAACATGGTGTGGGTTCCAAGATCAACTTCTTCACAAACCTTACCGGAAACATAAGCGTTGATGTTATCGGAAAGGCGAAGAACGCCGTTTTCACAGCGTGAAGTTCTGACTTCGGAAAATTTATCCGCATCTTTTCCGCTTCTGAATCCAAAATTCTGGAAAACACCGAAAGGTGCGGAAGTTGAAAGAACAGAAACGGTAAAATCGCCGGTGTTCTTAATCATATCGTGGGTAAGGTTAAGCTTATTGACAGTAACACTTACGCGAAGGGGAGTATCGGTTACCTGAGAAAAGGTATTGATGATACATCCATTGTCTTTTCCGTTTTCATGGGAAGCGACTACATAAAGGCCGTATGAAATTTTAAAAAGAGCTTTTATGTCCATATTATAATCTCCCTTCAAAAAATTTTCAATCCTGTTTTTTAAAAACACAGTCGGAACAAAGTCCGCTGAAAACAAGGCGATAGCCTCCGATTGAAAAACCTGTTTCATTAAGAATACGTTTTTCAACTCCGTCAAGTTCCGGAACGGAAACATCACAGACTTTTCCGCATTTGCTGCACTTCAGATGATGATGTGCACAAAGGGTGGTGTCAAATCTGTCTGCTCCTCCGGGAATTTCAAGATGGAGTATTTCGCCCTCTTCGGATATCCTGTTAAGGATACGGTAAACAGTTGCCTTACTTATGGAAGGGAATTCCGTGTGAACACATTCATACACTTCATCCGCGGTAGGATGATCAAGAGAAAGAAGAGCGTTCATAACGGCGGTCTTCTGAATTGTGTTTTTCATATCATCACTTCCTAAATGAGAACTATTTGCAATTAATATTATAACAAATTTTCTCATCCTGTCAATACTATTTTTGAAAAAATTTAAATATTTAATCAGCATTAAAAAATGCTCTTTTATTATACTAATATTTACCATAAATAAATATATATGCAAAAGCCAAAATAATGTTGCAAACGCAAAACAAACAAAGGAGTGTAAATAATCAATGTCCAGCTCTAATAAACAGGCAAAAGCCGCACTTGAAAGAGTTAAACAGGAAGCTGCAAACGAAGTAGGCGTAAACCTTAAACAGGGTTATAACGGCGATCTTACTTCCCGTCAGGCAGGTTCCATCGGCGGCCAGATGGTCAAAAAAATGATCGAATCTTACGAAAACAGCGCAAAATAATTCCATTATGCAAAAAAGAGAAAACGGAGCTTTGCTCCGTTTTTTCTTTTTGTAAACTTTTCTTGAAAATGACAAAATTATATTGACTAATATATAATGCGGTGATATTATGACAACATGTCATTTTGTGTTTCCAGGAGGTAATTATGCCAAGCCAGACCTTCATAAATCTTGCGGAGGAAAAAAAGCAGCGTATTTTCAACGCGCTTTATACGGAACTCCAAAGAGTTCCGTTTCCGGAAATGTCAATAAATCAGGTAATCAAAAACGCGGGCATTCCGAGGGGAAGTTTTTATCAGTATTTTGATAATAAAGACGATGCTTTTGATTATTTTGTTTCGGAATGTTCAAGAAAAACAAAGGAATGTGTTATAAAAAGAATATCAACCATTCGCGGTGATATTTTTGATATGGCAAAAACTTTATTTGAGGAATTTGCAAAAACAAGCGCGGAGCAATATAAATTTGATTTATTTAACCATGTAATGCCATACGTTGATATTAAAAAACTTGTTCCGTTTACAAGCTATATTGCAAATATGGAAGAAGAGAAAAAGTTCGAAGCATGCAGTGCTCTCGGAATAGGCAATCTTGATATAAAAAACGAAGAAGAGCTTATGGATATAATAGGAATCATCGAGGCACTTTTTCAAAATGCGGTTCCGCATATTATTTCCGGTGATACAGATATGAATGATATTATAAATGGATTTAAAAGAAAACTGAACATAATAAAAAAAGCTACCGTAAAGGAGGGAATATGATATGTTTTCAAAATTCAGCGTTAAAAAACCATATACTGTTCTTGTTGCGGTAATAGCCATTATAGTTCTCGGTGTTGTTTCTTTTTTGAATCTGACCCCGGACCTTCTTCCCAACATAGATTTTCCTTATGTAATAATTACAACGACATATCCCGGTGCTTCTCCGGAACAGGTTGAGGAAACGGTTACAAAGCCTCTTGAACAAAGTATGGCAAGGCTTGATAACATCAACAGCATTTCCTCAACTTCTGCAGAGAACTATTCTATGGTAATGCTTGAATTTACCGACGGAACGGATCTTTCGACCGCATCAATCGATATTACCAATGCCATCGGCCAGCTTGAATCCGGATGGGATGACATGGTCGGAACGCCTATTATCCTTAAAATCAACCCCAACATGCTTGCTACTGCCGTAGTTGCGGTAAGCGTTGAGGGCCTTGAGGAACACGAACTTACTTCTTTCCTCAACGATAATATCATGACCCAGCTTGAGGGTGTTGAGGGTATCGCATCCGTAACGGCGGATGGTATGATCGAAAAGAGTGTTGAAGTAACTATTTCTGAAAAAAGGCTTGCGGCGCTCACCAAAAAAATCGAAAATGAGATAAAAAAACAGTTCGACGAAGCATATGACGGTATTGCCGAAGCGGAAGAACAGCTTGCTGCCGGAAAAGACGCCATAGCAAGCGGCCGCGCTGAACTTGAAAAAGGCAAAAAAGAACTTGAAAAAGCCAAGACGGAAACTGAAAATATGCTTGCCCAGGGAAGCAGCCAGCTTTCTTCCGCCCAGGCACAGCTCAATGCTGCAAGAAAAGAACTTGATGCAGGCAAGGAAGAACTTCTTAACCAGATAGATGTTCTTTATGCAACTTATGACCAGCTTGTTGAGCTTCCTTCCACCATTGCAACCCTTCAGCAGACAAAGCTTGTTCTTCAAAGTACCCTTGCGGCACTTGAATCGGTTGAAAGCTACGTTCTTTCCGGAGAGATAGAAACCGATATAATTGATGAAGTTATTTCCCAGATGACCGGCGGAGAATATACTTCTCTTTCACTTCTTCAGGGCGGAATTGCAAAAGTGCGTTCCGGACTTGATGAAGTTGAGGGATATCTCAATACCATTGACGAAACCCTTAAAGAACAGGGATACAGCATTGATACCATCGATCAGGCCATAGCTGATCTTGAAGCAGGTATTGAAACGGCGGAAGGATATCTTGTTGAAATAGATGCAGGCTATGCATCTCTTGATGAAGCACAAAAACAGCTTGATGCAGGAAAATCCGCACTTGCATCCGGCGAAGCAGAAGCAATAAAACAGTTTGCAGAAGCGGAAAAAGGTATCAAAGACGGCGCTGCCCAGCTTTCTGCATCTTCCGCACAGATAGAATCTGCAGAAGCGGAACTTGAAGCCGGCAGGGAACAGATAGATGCCGCCCTTGAGGAAGCTATCGGTGCGGCTGATGTTGCAAAAATGATGAACCTTGAAATGGTTGCAACCATTTTCTATGCGCAGCATTTTGAAATGCCCGCAGGATACGTTCTTGACGGCGAAGACAAAGTCCTTGTCCGCGTCGGCGATAAATACGACAGCGTTGATGACCTTGGCGAAATGGTGCTCTTTGATATGGGCATTGACGGCGTTGAACCTGTGGTTCTTGATGATATTGCCGATATCGAATATACCGATAACTCCGGCGAAACCTACGCAAGCGTAAACGGCGAAAGAGGCGTTATTCTTTCCTTTACAAAACAGTCCAACTATGCAACTGCCGCGGTATCCGAATCTCTTCAGGAAAGATTTGATGAGCTTGAAGAAAAATACGAAGGGCTTTCTTTCTCTCCTCTTATGGACCAGGGAGATTATATCGACATAATCATCAGTTCCGTTATGGAAAATATGATAGTCGGTGCTGTTCTTGCAATAATCATCCTTATTATATTCCTTAAAGATATAAAACCGACCTTTATGGTTGCTTTGAGCATCCCGATAAGCGTTGTTTTTGCAATCGTGCTCATGTATTTTTCCGGCGTTACCCTCAACATTATTTCTCTTGCGGGTCTTGCTGCCGGTATCGGTATGCTTGTTGATAACTCCATTGTTGTTATCGAAAATATTTACAGACTCAGAAGCCTTGGACTTTCTCCGGTAAAAGCCGCGGTTTCCGGTGCAACTCAGGTTGCGGGAGCAATCACTTCTTCAACCCTTACAACTATCTGCGTTTTCCTTCCTATAGTATTTGTTCAGGGCCTTACAAGACAGCTTTTCCAGGATATGGCTCTTACCATTGCCTATTCTCTTCTTGCAAGTCTTGTTATTGCTCTTACTCTTATCCCGGCAATGTCGCCTGCTGTTCTTAAAAATGTTAAACAGAAAACCGGCGAAGAAGGCAAATTCATGCAGAAATACGGAAAAACCGTTGCGTTTGCCCTCAAGCACAAAGCTCTTGTTTTGATTTCCGCTGTTGCTGTTCTTGCAATAAGCGCGGCTGCTTGCATAAGCAGAGGATTTATATTCATGCCGAATTTTGAATCCAATCAGCTTACCGTAAATATCACCATGCCGGAGGATTCCGTCCTTGATGATACCGCATCCCTCTGTAATGAATTCAGCGCGGAAGTTGAGGCGATAGAAGGGGTAGAAACTGTCGGTACAATGCTCTCCGGCGGAATGGCAAGCATGATAGGTATGTCCGGCGGAAGTTCCGACGTAACCTCCGCGATAATGTATATCCTTCTTGACAGTGAAGGTGAAAAACACGCGGCAGAAATTACAGAAACCATTTCCGATATGGCGGAAAAATATAACGACAGAGCGGATGTTAACGTAACCGGAGGAATGATGGATTCCATGAGCATGCTTACCGGAAGCGGAATTTCCGTAAACGTATATGGTAATGACCTTGAAGATATTACCGTGACCGCAAAAGAGATTGGCGAGATAATCGGTTCTGTTGAGGGCGTTGCATACGTTTCCGCAGGCGAAGAGCAAACCGCTCCCACCGTTAATATCAGCGTAAATAAAGCGGAAGCTATGAAAAACGGACTTACTGTTGCACAGATTTTCCAGGAAATCGCAACTCAGCTCACATCTACCGCAACCGCCGCAACCATAGAAACCTCCGATGGCGACTATGATGTTATTGTAATATCTGAAAAGGCAGAAACCTTTACACGCAAAGACCTTGAAAATTACGTGTTTGAAGTAACAAAACCGGACGGAAGCACTGCCGAAGTTAAACTTTCCGATGTTGCAGATATAAACGACGGTAACACTCTTTCAAGCATCAGCAGATCTTCACAGAGAAGATATCTTACCGTTTCCGCAGGTATTGAAGAAGGCAAAAACGTAACCATCGTTACCGCAGAAGTTGAAAAAGCCCTTGAAGGATATGAACCGACTGACGGAATATCCTATGAGTTTGCCGGTGAAAATGAAACTATTATGGAAGCTATCTGGGAGCTTGTAAAGATGCTCGGCATCGGCATTATCCTTGTTTATCTTATCATGGTTGCCCAGTTCCAGTCTCTCCGTTCTCCTTTCATCGTTATGTTCACAATTCCTCTTGCATTTACCGGAGCTTTCCTTGCTCTTATGATTTGGGGCCTTGAAATAAGCGTTGTTGCGATGATAGGTCTTGTAATGCTCGTCGGTATCATTGTTAACAACGGTATCGTTCTTGTTGACTGCATCAACCAGCTCCGCGAAGAAGGCATTGAGAGAAGAGAAGCGATTATTACTGCGGCAAAAACAAGACTTCGTCCTATCTTTATGACGGCACTTACAACCATCCTTGCTCTTGTTCCTATTGCAATGGGTATTGGCTTTGGTTCAAGCCTTATCCAGCCCGTTGCGGTATGCTGCATAGGAGGCCTTATTTACGCAACCGTTATGACCCTTGTTATAATTCCGGTCATGTATGAGATCCTTTCAAGAAAAACTATGCGCGTTATCAGCGAAGAGGACCTTGAAATTTCCGAACTTTAATAGAAAAGTCCCGTGCTTTTGCATGGGACTTTTTTGTTGACTATCTCGCTGTTTTATGATAGCATTTTATCAGAATAATGTTTTCGGAGGTATATTTTATGGATAACAGAGAACTTGTTAAAGAGGCCCTTGCCGCAAGAGAAATGGCATACGTTCCGTATTCTCACTTTGCAGTCGGCGCAGCGCTTTTGACTAAAGACGGAAAAATTTACCGCGGATGCAATATTGAAAATGCCGCATATACCCCCACAAACTGTGCGGAACGCACCGCATTTTTTAAAGCAGTAAGCGAAGGCGAAAGAGAATTTGCAGCTATCGCAGTTGTTGGAGGCCCGGCAGGGGAAGCTCCCATTGATTTTTGCTATCCCTGCGGAGTATGCCGCCAGGTAATGGCGGAATTCTGCCCGGATGATTTTATCGTTCTTGTCGGTAAAAGCGAAGATGAAATAAGAGAACATGTTCTCAGCGATATTCTTCCCCATACTTTCAGAGAACCGGATCTTCACAGATAATTAAAATGTATTCCTATGAATAAAGGCGCATTGATATATATCATAAGACTTCTTGCGGAGCGTTTTATCGGTGCGGCGCTTTTCTTTGCTGCGGCGGGGTCTTTTGACCTTCGCTCCGGAATATTCTTTTCTGTTTATATTCTTGTGGCGGTTGTTTCCGCCGCAATAATTTATCGGAAAAATCCAAACACCCTTAAGGAAAGGGGAAAAGTGAATACAAATTCACCGAAATGGGATAAGATATTGCTTCCTGTTTTCTGGCTTTCTGCGTTTTTTATAATATTTTTTGCCGCAGGAAAAACCGTTCCTCTCGGTATGAAAATTGAATTTGATTTTATTGCCGGAATAGCGATTTATCTTATTTCAGCGGTGATAACGGTTAAAGCAATGCTTGAAAACACTTTTCTGGAATCAACAGCAAGACTCCAGGCCGACAGAAACCAGACTGTGATACAGACTGGTCCTTATTCTGTTGTCCGGCATCCAACGTATTCGGCGGTTTTGCTCTGGTGCATTGCAGTGTTCTGTATCTTTCCTTCGGCGGAAGTTATGCTTCTTGCTTCTTCGGTCGCTGTTGTAATAATTATCAGAACAGAACTTGAGGACGAGATGCTGAAAAAGGGCCTTGAAGGCTATAAGGAATATTCAGAAAAAGTAAAATACCGCCTTGTTCCGTTTTTATGGTAATAAATAATAAAAATCCACCCGCGTAGCGGGTGGTTTTTCATTTTCGGGCATAGCCCTAATGATACAGGCAGCGCACAAGTGCGCTTTTTATTGGCCTGCCAGCCATGCATCAGATTACCGGCCAACCGTAAACGGCTTAAAATTCAACTGCTTCCCTTGCCTAAAGTGAGGTGGCATTTTCGTAAGAAAATGACGTAAGGATTGTGACATAGAAATTTTCTCTTTAATTTCAACACAATTTATTGCATCGAAACAATCCCTCAGTCACCTTTGGTGACAGCTCCCTTTACACAAGGGAGCCTTCTTTGCGAACGCTCCTCACCTTATGCCCTTCTCTGTTTTCTCTTCATCGGTTAACCTCTTTTGAACCACGCGACTATCGCGTGGTTTTCTTTATACAAAAAACCGTGCTCAAAATTTGAGCACGGTTTTTCCTTTTTATCAGCCGCATCCGCAGGAACAAACTCCTATGCCGTCGGATTCTTCAAGTCTTGGCGGAAAGAATTCGCTGGTAGGGAATTTGATATGCTTGAAAACCTCGCAGGGGTCGTCGGTGGTGGTAACACATTCCTTACCAGGAACACAGAAGTCATAGGCGGGAATAAGCATCTGCACTTTACGTTCCAGCTGAACGATAGTGAAAAGTCCGAGGGTAACAAGAACTCTTCTTGCGCCGGAATATACAAAATTGCCGTCGAAAAGATTGGAAACGGATTCAGGGAAGTTTATATCTCCGGAATAGCATTCACAGTCGCAGTTATCCGCAAAGCGGCTGTGAAGAACAATAGGCGATACAACCTGAACAACCGCTCTCGGGCTGTCGGGAGTAAGTCCCGGGCCGGCAAAAGGATTTTCGGAACTGAAAACTTTTACGTTTCCTTCGCTTCCGTAAAGGATAACCTTTTTGGAAAAGAAGGCAACGCCGGTAACGGTATCCGCTGTGGAAACCGGGGTGTAATACGCGGAAAGGTTTACAAGGAAGTAAAAGGTCATATCAACCGAATAAAAACCCCGGTTGAAAGGGATGGGTTCCACTTCGAGGAACACGTTAAGTACTTCGACGCTTTTTGCTTTAACGCTGAGCGCACGGTCGATTTTTGCCTGTTCGGTTTCGGTAAAATAAACCTGAAGATCCTCAAGGCAATCTTTATCTGAACAAGAGTCATAAACTCTTCCGGCGTCGATGCAGACTGCCTCCTTAAAGGCAGCGCCGGTATTTGTCTTTTGTTCTGCCATAACAATCCTCCTATCATTATGTTAAGCAGCCCTGCCTTAAAAGGGGCATACTCAATACATTTTATGACGGAAAAAATTATTTGTTCACAAAATCAAAAGCGTAAATCGGAAATTATATCTTCTATATGTATGGGCCTTACGGATTTTTCTGCAAAGAGCATGGCTGTTTTCTCCGCTTTATCAAGACCGCAGTTTCCGAGTGCGGCTTTTTCAAAAATATCGGTTCCCTCAATAAAAGCTTCGATAAAATACGTTCCGTTATCTTCATCAACAATATATGTTATGTCATAGTTTCTGCAAAGTTCGTTTGCTGCTTTGAAAACTGCTTTATACATAGTGCTTTCCTCCTCCGGGCGGTTTGCCCTGATTTGATTATAAATGCATAAAAGGGTATAAATCCAGCGGAAAAGTTTTACTATTACCTATTGGAATAAAAAAGCGCCGCATAAGCGGCGCAATTTTTATCTTATTTTTCTTCCTTCAAGGTAATACCGTTTTTCATAAGGGTGGCCCATGGCAAAACTTTTGCGGACAAAAACGGAATTGTTTTTTATCATTTCAAAAACGCTGTCCCGGTCAAATTCCCGGTAGCAGAAGGCAATGCAGCCCGGTTCTTTACCAAGTTTTTCGCAGGTATCCGCATCGTGGATATATTCGATTTTTGCTTTTGGATGCTTTGCCAGCCAGAGGTCCAGAATGGGCTGTAATTCCTGAAGGGAAGGAAGGCTTGAAAGTTCAAGTCCCATTTCCGAAAGTGCTTTCTGTGGGTCCTCAACGCCTGAAAGAAGACGGTTCATACATTCATAGGGCATAGCCGGGTCATAAAGGTTGATGATTTCCGCAAGGCAGTATCTTGCCGGGTGATTTTTTTGTTCTTCCGGGGTAAGAGTTTTTTTAAGTTCTTCCCAAAAGCATTTTGCCGTTGCGAATGAATGGTTTCCGTCTCCCATGGCAAAGGAAAAAGTTCCGCCGTTTTCGGTAAAAACATCATAAAGAATGTCGGCGATTTTTTGATAAAGTTCTTCGCTTTCGATTTTTGTTCCGGTTATATGTCCGCCGCCTTCCATAAGGTCAAAATCGTATATTTTCGGCATATCGCGGCATTCTTTTTTGAGCATGCTCATAAGTTTGTCTTCTTTGTCAACAACAAGCATAAGAACATGTGGAAGCTCAAGTACAGCTTGTTTTCTTATCTCTACCCTTGGTGCAACTCGGGTTATATCCGTCATTTCGGTAACCTTTATAAGTTTGTCGCTTCCGGGGTTATAGTCGTACTGCTCAAGGTCAAAAGCTGCAACAAGTCCGTAACGGGTGCCATCGGGAGTATCGCGGACGGTAAAGATAAATCCGTCGCCGATTTCCCCAATAGTGCCGTCAGAAAGATATTCTTCCATGCATTCTGTGCGTTTGGAATAATCTTTATCACCAGCAAGAAGAAAAGCCTCCGGCAAAGTCATGTTAAGCGTTGACGGGGCGGAGCCTACGTATTCTTTTACCTTTTTCCAGTATTCCGGCTGTGCGGCATACTGGTCGCAGGCGAGCACGGCATATTTTGAATAATCCGTTCCTGCTTTCGGCAAAAGGATATTCGGAATTTTAACGCCGAGTTTTTCAAATTTTTCCATGTAGTTCATATTGAACCTCCGTTAAAAAAGAAGGCGGAACAAAGTTCCGCCTGAAATTCTGATATCAAAGAACGCGAACGCGCATAACGCCGTCAATTTCCGCAAGTTTTTCCACAAGTTCTGCTGGAACATCTTCGTCAAAGTCAAGAATTGTATATGCGACGCTGTCGCGGGATTTGTTGACGAGGTTTTCGATGTTAAGGCCGGCAGCGGCAACTTTCTCGGTGATGGTTCCGAGCATACCGGGCTTGTTATGGTTGATGAGAGTGATTCTTGCTCCGGCAGCTCTTGGGAAGGAAACTGCGGGAAGGTTTACGGAGTTTACGATGTTTCCGTTTTCAAGAAAATCGATTATCTGTTTTGCGGCCATAACGGCGCAGTTTTCATCCGCTTCGGGAGTGCCCGCTCCAAGGTGAGGAGTTGCCATAACGTTGGGAAGTTCAAGCTGCTCCGCAGTGGGGAAGTCCGTTGCAAAAGCCTTTACTTTTCCGTTTTTAAGGGCTTCAACAAGAGCTTCGTTGTTGATAACTGGTCCGCGGGCATAGTTGATAAGATAAACGCCGGGTTTCATCATATCGATCTCCGCTTTGCCGATATAATCTCTGGTTTCATCGGTAAGAGGAACATGGATAGTGATAAAATCACTGTTTTTATAGATCTCATCAACATCGTTGGTAAAGTTGAGATATGCGCGAAGTTCTTTTTTGCGTGCGGGAAGAAGATAGGGGTCGTAACCGGTAACATCCATGCCGAGATCGCTGCAGGCTTTTGCCATTCTGGAACCAATAGCGCCGACACCGATTATACCGAGCTTTTTACCCATAAGTTCCGGTCCGCGGAAAGCTTCTTTTCCTTTTTCAACTTCCTTACCGGGTTCGGTGGTATCAAGGCTTTTTACCCATCTGGATGCTGCCTCGACGTTTCTTGCAATCATTACCATTGCAGAAACGGTAAGTTCCTTAACAGCATTTGCGTTGCCGCCGGGGGTATTGAAAACAACAATGCCTTCTTCGGTGCAGCGGTCAACGGGAATGGTGTTTACGCCCGCTCCGACGCGGACTATTGCCTTAAGATTTTTTCCCATATCCACATTGTGAAGGGGAGCGGAATGAACCATTATGGCATCCGGCTGGTCAAGGATATCGGTGATTACATATTTGTCCTTATCATACATATCAAGACCTGCGCGGCCGATTTTATTATAAGTATTTATGGTAAACATAGAAAATATCTCCTTAAAAAGATTATTCCCTGTATCCCTTTTCAAAATCTACCATGCACTGTGCAAGGCATTCAACGCCCTCGATGGGCATTCCATTATAGATGGAAGCACGGATTCCTCCGACGGAACGGTAACCCGCAAGGCTTATCATTCCGCGGCCTTTTGCCATATCGAGGAAAGCTTTTGTGGTTTCGTCATCTGGAAGGGTAAAAGTAACATTCATAATGGAGCGGCAGTCCTTATCGGCAATGCCTTTATAAAGATTTGAACTGTCGATAACATCATAAAGAATATTGGATTTTTTCGTATTGATTTTTTCAAGTTCGGCAACGCCGCCCTGCTGTTCAACCCAGTCATAAACAAGTCCGCACATATAAATTGCAAAAGTAGGCGGAGTGTTAAGCATGGAACCGGTTCTATCCATGGTTTCATAGCGGAGAAGGGAAGGAACAACGGGATCGATATCCTTAAGGATGGAACTGCGTTTTACTATTGCAACAGCAACTCCGGCGGGGCCCATGTTTTTCTGTGCACCGGCATAAACAAGGTCGTAATCTTTAACGTCGATAACGGTTCCCAGTATGCCGGAAGTCCAGTCGCCGATAAGTGGGGTGCTTCCGTGTTCCGGAAGCTTGCGGTACATGGTTCCGCAGGTGGTATTATTGCCGGTTATATGAAGATATGCGGTATCCGGAAGAATCATGTCGTTTGTTATTTCCGGAAGGGTACCTTCAGTATCAACTATTTTATACGCGTCGCACCATCGGGATGCTTCTTCAAAAGCTTTTTTTGAAAAAACACCGTTAACTGCGTGTGCGGCTTTTTGGCCCCTGCGGGCAAAGTTCATTGCGGCCATGGAGAACTGCATGGTTGCACCGCCCTGACAAAAAACGACGGCATAATCATCCGGAATATTCATTATTCGGCGAAGGGTGGCTTCGGTTTTTTCCATGATTTCTTCGAAGGGGCGAGATCGATGGCTCATTTCCATAACGCTGCAGCCTGCTCCGGGATAGCATACGAGATCCTTCTGTGCCTGTTCAAGAACAGAAAGAGGAAGAGCTGCAGGGCCGGCTGAAAAGTTAAATAATCTTTCCATTTTTTCTATAACACCTCCGTAAATAATAATTGCCCCTATAATACTAATTTTTCTGCATATTTTCAAGCTAATTATACTAAATTTGTATGAATTACTGAAAAAATATAGGTTATTTATACATATTTGCGGAATATTGCCAATATAGTTTTGTGTTTTAAAGAAAAACAACTGTTTTTATACGAAAAACTATATTGAGAAATCAAAAGCATTGTGCTAAAATAATTTAAACAAAAGGAGCTGATGACATGCCAAAGAAAAATTCCCGCAACACAAAAAGCAAAATAGTTTCCGCCGCGTGGCGTCTTTTCTATGAACAGGGTTATGATGATACCACCATTGAGGATATCATTGAGGAATCCGGAACTTCAAAAGGCTCCTTCTATCATTATTTTGCCGGAAAGGATGCGCTTTTAAGTTCGTTATCCATCCTTTTTGATGAAAAATATGAGGAAATAGAAGAAAAAATAGATTCCGAAATGTCCGCTTTTGATAAGCTTATGTATTATAATGAAGAACTTTTCGCAATGATAGAAAACCGCGTTTCCATCGATCTTCTTGCGCGCCTTTATTCATCCCAGCTTATTACAAAAAGCGAAAAGCACCTTTTGGACAGAAACAGGATTTATTATAAACTCCTTCGTCAGACGGTGGTAAGCGGTCAGGAAAAAGGCGAGCTTCGCTCCGATGTTTCCGCAAACGAAATTGTAAAAGCCTATGCCCTTTGTGAAAGAGGTCTTCTTTATGACTGGTGTATCTGCAACGGCGAATACGCCCTTAAAGAATACTCAAAACGCATGATGCCCATTTTTATGAGCGAATTCAGATGCAGATAACAAAAATCCCGCATATTTTTGCGGGATTTTTTTGTTTTCATGCAACAAATTTATAATAAAAATGCACTATATATTTGAAGGGAGGTTTTTATATGAAAAAAATAATCGTTATACTGCTGGCTCTTTTGTTTATGGCAGGCTGTTCGTCTGAAATCATAGAAGTAAACAGCTATCTTGAAAAGGAACTGAATATTGCAGACTGTGAAAACAGGGACTTTCAAAAAGGCGTTCAGAACCCGGATGCGATTTTTGAAAATGAAGATTTTTCATTTAAAATCCTCCAGACAGTGACCTTTGGAAAAACTGTATATTTTGCAGCGGAAGCAGAAAAATTCAACGATTTTGAAGGAAAACAGCTTTGCATTGATATCGAAAAACTTAATGCCGGAGAAAAAGAGATAAAAAATTATATTTTATCGTATGAAACGGCTTTTGAAGATTCGGAAAAAGAATATTATATTTTCCATTTTTATTCCGATGAAAATATTAAGGCAGGGGATGAAATGACCCTGTATTTAAACAATTTCTTTATTATAGAAAACGAATATACGGATAAAGAAGTTTGCGGACCGGTTGAAATTTCCTGGACAATGGAAAAAACAGGCGATATAAGATATTTTCAGAATGTCGGGGAAGAGGATGAAATCGAATATATAGAAATAACGCCTTTTTCCGTTTATGTTGAATTTGGAAAACCGGTAGAAGAAATTCCAAAAATGGCTGCGGTTTATCATCATAACGAGGATAAAATAATCATTTCCGGTATTGAAAGAGAAACGGATACAATGGAAGGCATAACTGACGTAAGATATTATCTTGATGAGATGCTCGATATTTCCAAAATAAAATACCTTCAGATAGGCGATACAAGATATATCGTTAAGTGATTTTTTTATAGATGTGTCAAAAAACAAATAAAATAGACAAAATAGTAATCAATGTTTTGTAAATTATGCAGAAACCCGCGGCTTTCCGTGGGTTTCTCTTTCTGTTAAATTGCCAGTTTACATATTGTAATTTATCAGTTAAAATATAAAATAGAGAAATAACGACAGGAGTGTATTTATATATGGAAAAACAAGTCAGAAGGATAGGAATTCTGACCTCCGGCGGCGATGCCCCCGGAATGAACGCTGTTATCCGCGCTGTTGTAAGAACCGCAGCAAGCAAAGGTATTGAATGTGTAGGTATCAGAAGGGGATATAACGGCCTTATAACCGGCGATATCATCCGTCTTGACTCCGACAGCGTTTCAAGAATTATCAATAAGGGCGGAACGATGCTCTATACTGCAAGAAGCGATGAATTCATGACCGAAATGGGCCAGAGCAAAGCTGTTGCAACCTGCAAGCAGTTTGGTCTTGACGGAATCATCGGTGTTGGCGGCGACGGAACTTTCCGCGGACTTCTTGCACTTTCAAAACACGGTATTTCCGTTGTCGGTATTCCGGCAACCATTGATAACGACATCAGCTGCACCGATTACTGCCTTGGTTATGATACCGCGGCAAACACTGCTGTTGAATGTATCGACCGTCTTCGCGATACCATGCAGTCCCATGAACGCTGCTCCGTTGTTGAGGTAATGGGCCACAGAGCCGGACACCTTGCTCTTTATGTCGGTCTTGCAACAAGTGCCACCGCTGTTCTTGTTCCGGAAAAAGAACTTGATTTTGAGGACGACATTGTTGAAAGCATAAGAAAAGCAAGACTTGGCGGAAAAACCCATTTTATGATCATCATGGCAGAAGGCGTTGGAAAAGCAACTAAAATGGGCGAGAGGATCGAAGAGGAACTTGCCCTTGATACAAGGGTAACCATTCTCGGACATATCCAGCGCGGCGGAACTCCTTCCGCACGCGACAGAGTAACTGCCGCATCCATGGGTTATGAAGCGGTAAGAGCTCTTGCAGAAGGTAAAACCAACCGCGTAATTCGTTCCGTTTCCGGAAAATTTGATGATATTGATATTGATGAAGCGCTCAATATGAGCAAGGGTCTTGATGAAGAACAGTACGAAGTTCTTGAGGCAATGACAGGTATCTATGTAAAATAAAAAAACGGCAGCCGAAAGGCTGCCATTTTTTTATTCTATATAAAACACTTTTTTATCATCAAACTGATCCCTGGATGAAGGTTCCTCATCGGGATAGCCGATATAAATTATGTTGAGAGGTATTTCTTTTTCAGAAAGCCCAAGCGCTTCGCTGACATTTTTTTCGGCTCTTTTCATTGGATGCACTCCGCACCATACTGCGCCAAGCCCCATATCCACCGCACGAAGAAGGATGTTTTCCGTAGCGGCGCTGCAATCCTGTATCCAAAACGGAGCAAGCTGGGAAGGAAGCGCCTTTGAAAGGTTTCCGCATACAACGACAGCGAGGGGAGCGGCTATATTTGAATATCTTGCTGCTTTGCGAAGTTTTAAAAGAGTTTCTTCATTTGTGATAACATAAAATTCCCAGGGAGTTTTGTTGCATGCACTGGGGCCGCTCATTGCGGCGTGAAGAAGTTCGTTAACATATTCTTCCGGAACGGATTTATCGGTAAATCTTCTTATGCTTCTTCTTTTAAGTAAAGCTTCTTTAAGTTCCATTCAGATATCCTCGTTATAATAAACTTTTTTGAGCACATATTTTCCGCTTACCGGATCGCAGTTTTCATAATCCGCAAAAACGGCGGCTTTTTCGCTTTCTAAAAGGGAAAATCCGCGTTTTATGCCCGGTTTTCTGCGGTTTTCTTCATCACCTTCAATGGCAAGACGAATCTTTTTAACTTCAGGATTGTTTACTTTGAGCACAGCAGGAAGCTTTCCGGAAGAGTTTGAGCACAGCCTGTCGCAGATCATTCTATCTTTGAGCACAAAGGCGTCTGTTTCGTCAAGTTTAGCGGCAAATTCATAAAAAATACCGGTATAATCATCAAGAGAAATATGCTCCTCACAGCGCTCATAAGCATAGATTCCAAAGTCGCGGAAAAAATCAAAGGGAAGGTATCCGGTTTTATCGAAGATATATTCAAGTGTTCCGGTAAATCTTCCGCTGTTATAAAGCCGCTCAAGAGCATCCTCGACTTTATGGATAAGCAAAAGGTCGTTTTCACTTGTCCAGGGGGTGGAAATAACTTCGTAAGGCGGCTCTTTGGAATATTCGCAAGGGTATTTTTCCGAATCTTCTCTCATGGCGGCGCCATGGAGAAGTTTTAAAAATCCAAGCTGGAGCATATTCGGTTTAAGATTATATGCTGTATTGAAGCTTTCTGCAAAGCTTGGAACATCTTCAAAAGGAAGTCCGGCAATAAGGTCGATGTGGATATGGATGTTCCCCGGTGCAAGAAGTTTTTTTATGTTTTCAACAAGTTTTTTTGTATTTGTTTTTCGGTTTATATAGTCCAATGTTTTTTCATTGAAACTCTGAAGCCCGATTTCAAGCTGGATGGAGCCTTTAGGCGCGGAATTAAGGATTTTTATGGATTCATCATCAAGGATATCGCCGGCAATTTCAAAATGGAAGCATACGTTTTCGGGTATGCCTTTTCCGTGTTCATCGATAACAAATTGCCAAAGCTCCTTTGCTCTTTTTCTGTTGGCGTTAAAAGTCCGGTCAACAAGTTTTACGGTCTGGGTTCCGCTTTGGGCAAGAAGAAGCATCTCTTTTTTTGCCCTTTCTTCATTAAAAAAGCGGAGCGCACAGCGGCTTGAAAGACAAAATGCGCAGGAGAAAGGACATCCTCTGCTTGTTTCAAGATAGCAGATGCGGCCTTTTAATGCGGAAAAATATTCTTCGCAGTAGGGAGAGGGCGGGTCGCCAATATCCACAAAGGGCTCGCTAACTATATATCTTTCTTCTTTTCTGTAACAAAGACCGGGAACCGTTCTGCTTTCACCGGATGCGATATTGTCACAAAGAATAGCAAAAGGATATTCGCCCTCGCCGGCGATTACGTAGTCGCACCAGGAATATTCAGAAAGGACTTCTTTTGGATTATATGAAACTTCCGGTCCGCCGAGGACGATTTTTGCAAAAGGCAAAGCATTGTGAAGAAGCGTTCCAAGAATACGAACGGATTTTATGTTCCAGATATAGCATGAAAGACCGATAATATCCGGTGCTTCTTCAATAATGCGTTTTGCAACATCTTCGATTTTTTCGTTGACTGTTCCTTCAACAACCTTATAGTCATGTTTCTTTTTGCAATATGTACGTATTCCTGCCGCAAGACACCAGGGTGAAAGAGGGGAATGAACGTATTTTGAACTTAACGAACAGAGAACTATTTTATTATTTTTCATTATAAAAGCGTCCTCCTTTTAAATGATACTTGAAAATATAGCAGATTGTGATAAAATATGTTAGGCTTATATTATTATAACAGATTACAAAATATTGTAAATAAGAGAGGTGTTCGTTTTTGCCGCAGATCTATTATTGCGATATGGAAAAATTCGAACATCTTTACGAAGAATGTATTGCTCTTTTGCCGATGAAAAGACGGGAAAAAGCAGAAAGAAAAATCAATAAAAACGCCGCGCTTCTTTCCGCAGCCGCAGGACTTATGTTGAAAAAAGTTCTCGGTATAACCGATGACGAAATGCTTTGCTATAATGAGCACGGAAAGCCTTTTCTTAAAAACGGACCTTTTTTCAGTATTTCTCACAGCAGAAGATATGCTGTTCTTTCTGTTTCCGATGAGCCCATCGGCGTTGATGTCGAAATGAACAGGGATATAGATAAGGGCATAATCAACCGCTGTTTTACCGAAAAAGAGGGTATTTTTGCAAGAATGAGCACGGAGAACTATCTTCGGATATGGACAGCGAAAGAAGCGGTGCTCAAACTTTTGGGAACGGGTTTTTCCTTTTCTCCAAAAAACTTTTCTGTTCTTCCTTTTGATGAAGAACATGAGATAAATGGCATAAATATGCGTTTTTTTGTATCAATACTTGGGGATGCGCCCCTTACCGCGGCATATTGCGGAAATAACAATGAATTTGAAATAACGGAATTACTTCCGGAAGACCTTATATATTGAGAGGCTTTTATGAAAACAGAAAGAAATTTTTCAAAGGCAGTAATAACTAAAAAAGGCGAAAACTGGGTCGGCAGCGGCCATCCCTGGATATATGATGCAGAAGTTTTGAGCATCGAAGGGGAGTATGAAAACGGCGACCTTGTGGATGCGGTTTCCGAAAAAGGAAAATATATCGGAACCGGCTTTATCAGTACCGAAAGTAAGATAAGGATCCGTCTTGTTTCAAAAAACGCAAACGATAAGTTTGACCGTGATTTTTGGAAAAGAAGAATTAAATATGCCTGGGATTACCGCAAAACTGTAATGGGCGATGATATTGGATGCTGCCGCGTTATTTTTGGCGAAGCGGACCAGTTTCCCGGCCTTACCGTAGATAAATTCAGTGATGTTCTTGTTACCCAGTGCCTTTCCGTCGGAATGGAAAAAGTAAAGGATATTGTTTTTCCTCTTCTTTATGAGGTACTTTCCGAAGACGGACAGGCCATAAAAGGCATTTATGAACGTAACGACGTTGCGATCCGTAAACTGGAAGGCCTTGAGGAAAATAAAGGCTGGTATCCTCTTGCTGGTGTTCCGGTTCCGGACTCCACAGAAACGGAGATAACCGAAAACGGAATAACTTATTCCGTTGATTTTGAAAACGGACAGAAAACCGGATTTTTCCTTGACCAGAAATATAATCGTCTTGCGGTTGCAAAAATTGCAAAAGGAAAAAGAGTTCTCGACTGTTTCACCCATACCGGTTCTTTTGCGCTGAATGCGGCAAAAGGCGGTGCAGAGCATGTCTGTGCTGTTGATATTTCCGAATCCGCCATTGAAATGGCAAGAAAAAATGCGGAAAAGAACGGCCTTGATGAAAAAATGTCCTTTAAGGTTGCGGATGTTTTTGATCTTCTTACGGAAATGGATAATAAAAAGGAAAAATTTGATTTTATAATACTCGATCCTCCGGCCTTTACAAAATCCAGAAAAACCGTTGACAATGCATTTAAGGGTTATAAGGATATCAACCTTCGCGCAATGAAACTTTTGCCAAGGGGCGGCTATTTTGCAACGGCATCCTGTTCCCATTTTATGCCGGACGAACTTTTTGTAAAAATGCTCCATGCCGCGGCAAAAGATGCTTCTGTTGAACTTCGCCAGATCGAAGCAAGACAGCAGTCGCCGGATCATCCTATACTTTGGAACGTTCCAGAAACGGATTATCTTAAATTCTATATTTTCCAGGTCATCTGACCGCAAAGGAGAAGTTTATGAATACTGAAAAATCTGCTGCAAAATTTATAAAAGAATATGCGCTTCTTACCGTTGCTTCCGTTCTTCTTATTATCAGTACATGGCTTTTTAAATATCCGAACAACTTTACTTTCGGCGGTATAACCGGTCTTTCCATTGTTCTCAGCCGTATTTTTGAAGTTCCTGCAAGTACCCTTAACCTTGTTATGAACGCGGTGCTTCTTGTAATCGGTTTTATAGTTCTCGGAAAGGTTTTTGCGGGAAAAACCCTTTATGTAACTATTCTTTCAACGGTCGGTCTTTCTTTTCTTGATAAAATCCAGCCTATTACTAAACCGCTTACGGATGAACCTGTAATCGAGCTTCTTTTTGCGGTTGCGATTCCTGCGGTAGCATCCGCAATCCTTTTCAATATGGACGCATCCAGCGGCGGTACGGATATTGTTGCGATGCTTCTAAAAAAATATACCACTATGGAAATCGGAACAGCTATCTTTGCTGTGGACGTTCTTATTACCGTAAGTGCATTCCTTATTTTCGACTTTGAAACCGGTCTTTATTCTGTAACGGGTCTTTTTGCAAAGACACTTATTATGGACGGTGCCATCGAAAATATGAACCTTTGCAAATATTTTACTATAATAACAACAAATCCGAAGCCTATCTGTGATTTTATCCATAATGAGCTTCACAGAAGCGCAACTATCTATAAAGCGGAGGGAGCATATTCCCATACCGAAAAGAACATCGTTCTTGTTGTTCTTAAAAGAAGCCAGGCGGTAAAACTCCGCCGCTTTATCAAGGACATTGAACCTACGGCATTTATGATGATCACCAACAGCTCCGAAATCATCGGTAAAGGCTTCCGCGGATTCAACTGAAAGGAGTTTTGTTTTGAAAAATCTGATAAAGAAATATTTTTATCTAGTTTATATCCTCATTGGCGCATTTATTCTTGCCTTCGGAATGTATAATATCCATTCAAGGACAATTATAACCGAAGGCGGAATCTGGGGAATCGAACTTTTGCTTTTCAATTGGTTCGATATTTCTCCGGCTGTGACCGCGCCGATTCTTGACGGAACCTGCTATCTTATGGGCGTGGTTTTCCTCGGAAAAGAATTTATACTCAAGTCCCTTATGGGAACTCTGGGATATTCCGCTTTCTATGCAATTCTGGAACAGTTTCCGCCTATTTTGCCGGATCTTGATTCTGTTCCTATTATGGCCGCAATAGTTGGAGCGGTTTTTGTCGGTGTCGGTGCGGGAATAGTTGTTCGTCAGGGCGGAGCCTGCGCAGGGGATGATGCTCTTGCGATGGTGATATCCAAAAAATTGCATATTAAAATATCGAAAGCTTATCTTTATACGGATATGACTGTTCTTCTTCTTTCGCTGACATATATTCCGTTCCGCCAGATCGCCTATTCTCTTGTTACAGTTCTTCTTTCCGGATGGATAATCGAGAAAATACAAAACTGGAAGAAAAACAAGGCTGATGGTGCGGTTTTGTCCCAATAAATATGCTATAATATTGTTGAAAGGCGGTGCGTATCATGGAAGGCAAAACAAAGGAAAAACTTCTTTATATTCTTGAACGTCTTAAAAAGACCGATGAACAGCACCCGGTCAACACAAACGAACTTATAGATTATCTTGGAAAAAGGGGCGTAAGCGCGGAGAGAAAATCTGTCGCAAGAGATATTGCGGCCCTTCGCGAAGCGGGATATTCCGTTATCCTTTGCGATGAACTCAAAAAAGGCTATTATATGACGGATCAGCTTTTTGAGGACTATGAACTTAAAATAATCGCTGACGCTGTTTCCGGGGCAAAGTCCATAACCTATGACGATTCAAAGGCTCTTATTGAAAAACTCTGTGAACTTTCAAGTCCCACCGGTGAGGAAATCATAAGGGAACAGACTTTTATTGACGAAAAAATAAAATCCGGCAATAAAAAGGTAAGATACACCATTGATAAAGTTATGACCGCCATAAAGAACAAAAAGCGCATAACTTTTCAGTATTATGAATTTGCTTCCGACGGAAAAAGAAAGCTTAAAAGAGATGGCCATATATATGAAATTTCGCCCTATTACGTCTGCTGGGCGGACGACAGCTATTTCCTTATAGGAAACAGCAAAAGCCATGACCATCTTACCCATTTTCATATCGATATGATGACGAATGTTGAGATAACAAGAATGCCCATCCGCCGGAGAGAAGAGATAGAAGAACTTCGCGGAAGCTTTTCCATCGGCGAATACCTCCGCAGAAGCGTAAATATGTACGGAGGAGAAAGCATTGACCTTGTTCTTGAATGCAGCGGAAAGGTCGCAAAAGACCTCAGAAAGGAATTTGGCGAAAACATAATAACTGTTCCCCTTGGTGACGAAAAGTTCCGCACGGAGCTTAAAGCGGACGAAGGAGAGGGCCTTATCCGCTGGCTGATGCAGTTCAGCCCAGAGGACATAAAGGTTATTGCTCCGCAAAGTATAAAATCAGCAATGAAGGAAAGAGCAAAATCTCTTATAAAGATTTATGAATGACAAAAACATTATTTATGCCGCCCTTGAAGAATTCTGTAAAACCGGAATAAAAATGGATAGTCATGAGATTATCCGTGAAAAGGACGGCATTGTCCTTATAAAAATAAAAAGCGGCGGAAATTCGTATGTTTTCAAATATTTCGATAATGCGGAATATCGCCGGGAAATAAAAATATATAAAATTCTTAAATCTCTTGATGTAGAAACCGTAAAAGTTATCGCTTCCAATGAAAAATCAATTCTTATGGAAGACATAAATGAAAGCGAAACGTTGCGTCTCGGAACAGAAGAGGATATGTCCGATCCTACTGTTGCAAAAGCACTTGCGAAATGGTATAAAAAGCTCCATTCTGCGGGTTATGGTTATATCAAAACTTACGGAGACGATTTCTATTACGAAAATTCCGTAATAACAAAAGAGAATCTTGCTTTTGTAAAAAAGAAAACAAAAACCTCAAAACTTCCCGTGTGGAAAAATATCGAGGATAACTTCGAAAAAATAGAATCAGCCATAAAAAACGAAAAATATACTTTTAATTACAACGATTTTTATTACATGAATCTTATAGTTGCAAAGGATAAATCAAAGGCTTTTATGTTTGACTATAACCTTTTCGGAAAAGGCGCGGCTGTTTCGGATATAAATAACGTCTGCTGGTCTCTTTCGGATGAAGCGGCAAAGACTTTCAGGGAAGAATACGGGGAAATCGATGCAAAAGAAACTGTTATCGAAGAAGTTGCCTCGGTTCTTTCGTCGCTTTATTTTGCATGCAAAAAGGAAGAATTCCCGGATTGGGGAACAGAACTTCTGAAACAGCTTGAAAACGGATTTGATAAAAAACTGAAAGCGCTGACAGAGCTTTGAAAAAAACGGAGGCTTTTGCCTCCGTTTTTTATATTGCCGGATTACCGAGCCCGAAACTTATGGAAAGAGCTTCGTCTATGCGGTTCATGGAACCGTCGTCAAGATGCCCCATATGCTCTTTAAGACGCTGTTTGTCAATGGTACGTATCTGTTCAAGAAGAACGATGGAATCTTTTGCAAGGCCGCAGTTTTGGGACGAAACGGATATATGGGTCGGAAGTTTTGTTTTGTCTTTCTGACTTGTTATCGCTGCCGCAATAACTGTTGGACTGAACTTGTTTCCAACGTCATTCTGAACAATAAGTACCGGGCGTATGCCGCCTTGTTCCGAACCGACTACCGGGCTCAGATCGGCATAGAAAATATCTCCTCTTTTAACGGTCATTTTTAATCACTCCGTATTTTTGATGCAGAGATATTATTGGCGATAAAATGTTTCCTTAAACATATCGCATACATATACTATTGATAAATTTGCCGCTTCGTGATAATATAATAAAGTTAAGATATATTTTATATTTTCAAAGGCAGAAAGGAAGTTTCAATGCCAGAAATAAACTTTACCGAAAAAGTGCGGGATATTCTTTCCAAGAGGGAAGGCAAACATACCGCATTTGTTCATACATACGGATGCCAGCAAAATTTTTCCGACGGAGAAAAGCTTGAAGGTATTCTTGAACAGATGGGATACACTATAGTTGATTCCGCTGAAGGCGCCGAGTTTGTTATTTTCAACACCTGCGCAATCAGGGAAAACGCCGAAAAACGCGTTTTCGGAAATGTAGGTATCCTTAAAAAGGCCCACGAAGAAAATCCGGATATGATAATCGCTGTTTGCGGATGCATGGTCCAGCAGGAACATATTGCAAAAAAATTCCGCCAAAGCTATCCTTTTGTTGATATCGTTTTCGGAACTCATGCGGCGCCCCGTCTTCCGGAGCTTGTTTATAAGCATATTACTGCAAAAAAACGCCAGTTTGATATCGGAGATGGCGAAGGATGCATGGCGGAATATCTTCCTATCCACAGGGACGACGATATGAAAGCAAATCTTCCTATCATGCATGGATGCGACAACTTCTGCACATACTGTGTAGTGCCCCTTGTTCGCGGAAGAGAAAAGAGCCGTGAACCGGAAAATATCCTTGCTGAAGCAAGAGAAATCGTTGCAGCGGGCTATAAAGAGATAACTCTTCTTGGCCAGAACGTAAACTCCTATGGAAAAGGACTTGTAAAGGGAATTACCTTTGCAGAGCTTTTGCGCCAGGTGAATGCGATTCCCGGCGATTTCAGGATTAAATTCATGACTTCACACCCGAAGGACTGCACCAGAGAGCTTCTTGAAGCTATCCGTGATTGTGAAAAGGTATGTAATTACATCCATCTTCCGGTGCAGAGCGGTTCCGACGACGTATTAAGAAGAATGAACCGCCGCTATACAGCGGATCATTATATGGAGCTTGTTGATATGGCAAGGGAGATAATCCCGGATGTTACCATAACAAGCGATTTGATAGTCGGTTTTCCCGGCGAAACTGAAGAAGATTTTGAAGCAACCATGGAACTTTCACGCAAGGCGCGCTGGAGCATGACCTACAGCTTTATCTATTCCAAGAGGGAAGGAACAAAAGCTGCCGTTATGGAGGACCAGATCCCGCATGACGTTTCTTCAAAGCGCTTCCAGCGTCTGCTTGATCTCCAGACTGAAATAAGCCACGAAGTAAATGCATCCTTTGTCGGAAAAACAACTACGGTTCTTTTTGATGATGAAGTTGATGTCGGCGAAGGCTATATCAGCGGAAGAAGCTATGAAAATCTTGTTGTTCGTGCCCCAAGAACGGATGTTAAAAAGGGCTTTGCAAAAGTATATTTAAAGGAGTCCCTCGGTTGGGCTCTTGACGGAGAAATTATAAAAACGGAGGAATAATAAATGACTGTTATTGAAATGGCAAGAGAACTCGGCAAAAAAATCCAGCAGGAGGAAAGCTATATTCTTCTCAATACCGCACAGCAGGCTGTTGAAGAGGATGAAGAACTCCAGGAAAAAATTGCCGAATTCAATATGAAAAGATATGAACTCACCCAGGAAATCACCAAAGCTGACCGCGACGACAAAAAAATCGAAGAACTTGATAAAGTTGTCCGCGAACTTTATGATGTAGCTACCAACCACGAAAAAATGGTTGCATATAACAATGCACAGGACGATTTTAACGAAATGTTTGAATATGTTCTTCATATCATCCAGATGTCTGCAGCAGGCGACGATCCCGACACCATCGCAAGACCTGAACAGGGCGGATGCTCCGGCGACTGCAGTTCCTGCGGCGGATGCGGCTGATTTAAAATAAAGGGAGGAATTTAAAATGGACAAACAGGAAGTAGCAAAATATCTTGACCACACCCTTCTTAAAGCTGACGCAACCCATGAACAGCTCCGCGCTGTTTGCGACGAAGCAAAAAAGTATGGAGTTGCCGCAGTATGCGTAAACTCTCTTAACGTTTACTTCGTACATAAGGAGCTTAAAGGCACCGGAATCAAAACCTGCTCCGTTGTTGGTTTCCCCCTTGGAGCAATGGCTTCTGCAGCAAAAGCATTTGAGGCCGCCTGTGCAATCGAGGACGGCGCAGAAGAGATCGATATGGTAATCGACATTGCATCCGCAAAAGTCGGCGACTGGCGCCGCGTAGAGGACGATATTGCAACTGTTCACAGCGCCTGTGACGGAAGAGCTATCCTCAAAGTTATTATTGAAACCTGCCTTCTTACAGATGAAGAAAAGGTTGAAGCCTGCCTTGCTGCAAAACGCGCAGGAGCAGAATTTGTTAAAACTTCCACCGGTTTTTCCACCGGCGGTGCAACGGCTGAAGATATCCGCCTTATGCGCGAAACCGTTGGCCCCGATATGGGTGTTAAAGCTTCCGGCGGTGTTAAGACTTTTGAAGCAGCATGCGCAATGATAGAAGCCGGCGCTTCCAGAATCGGAACTTCCAGTTCCTCCAGCATTTGCGACTGATTTAATTGCAGAAAATAATAAAGCAGAGCACTCGTTTTTTACACAAAAACGAGTGCTTGTAATTTTATTGCAAAAAATAATATGGAAAGGAAAAAAGACTTGTTTTTTAAGCAAAGGTAGAAGTAAAATGAAAAGAATGGTTGCTGCAATACTGCTTTTGTGCATTGTTTTTTCCGGTTGTTCTTCAAACAATATGTCGGAAGAAAGTTCCGATAAACATAAAACAGGTACCATTTATCTGTATGGAGAAAAACATAATGACGAAAAGATTATGGAACTGGAACTGAAACTTTGGCAACAATATTATAATGAACAGGGTATGAGGCACCTTTTTGTTGAATACATTTATTATACGGCACAGCATCTAAATCAATGGATGCAACAGGAAGATGACAAAATCCTTGAAGATGTTTTCAGGGCATGGAACGGAACAAACGCAGGCGGCGAAGCAAACAGAAACTTTTTAAAGGCAATAAAAGAAACCTGCCCGGAAACGGTTTTTCACGGAACGGACGTTGGTCATCAATATAATTCCATCGGAGCAAAATATCTTTATGACCTTAAAGAACGGGGCCTTGAAGATACGGAAGAATATAAGCTTACGCAGGAAGCCATGAAGCAGGGACGCAGTTATTACGGAAGCGATGAACCAAACCATGCTTACAGAGAAAACGCTATGACGGAAAATTTTATCAGAGAATTTGAGGCTTTGAACGGAGAAAGTGTTATGGGAATCTACGGTTCCGCACACACGGCATTGGATTCTCTTAATATTACCGGTGAAGTTGACTGCATGGCTAAACAGCTTTTCGCAAAATATGGAGATAAGGTGATAAGTGAAAATCTTTATGAAACGATTTTAAAAAATGCGGAATCTATTGGTGAATCTTCTGTAATTATTAAAGAAAAAGAAATAAAAGCTTTTTATTACGGAAGTGAAGATATCAGCGCTTATTTTCCGGAATACGAAAAACGTGAATTCTGGCTTTTGGAAGATGCTTATGACATTCTTTCGGAATATGCCCTAAACGGGAATATGCTTCCGCAGGGAGACTGGCCGATGCTTCTTAAAAAAGATACTGCCTATATGATAGTATATTTTCTGAAAGACGGAACGCAGAAAACAGAGTATCACATCTGTGACGGAACGGAATTTAATAAAGAATTATGTACTTATGAAGTTACCTTGCAATAATATAAAAAAATCCCTGCCTTCCGGCAGGGATTTTTTTTATATGATATTTATTGTATCTTCTATTTCTTTTTCCTTGGTTTGAGTAACCGTTTTGCGAAGGGCTTCCATTCTTCGGTCAAGGTCCGCGCTGATATCCGCGCAAAGGGCAAGTTCTTTTGCCATTTCGTCAGTATAAAGGTAATCCTTTTTATAATGTATCTGATGCTCAAGGCTTGCCCAGCAGTCCATAGCGATGGTTCGGAACTGTATCTCGACCTTCATCATTCGTTTTTCCTTGGCAAGGAAAATAGGTATCTCAATGATAAGGTGTAAGCTTCTGTATCCGCTCGGTTTTGGATTTTTGATATAGTCCTTACGCTCAATAAGAATTATGTCATCCTGACTTAATAGGGCCTCTGCGATGGTGTAAACGTCGCTTGGAAAAGAGCAGATAACACGGATGCCCGCAACATCATGAAGATGCTCTTCTATGTTGCTCATAGAAAGGGGATATCCGTATTTTTTAAGTTTATTGCGGATGCTTATGGGGCGTTTTAAGCGGCTTTTAATGTTTTCTATGGGGTTACGGTCGAAACGGAGTGAAAATTCTTCGTTGAGCACTTTGAACTTTGTTTCAACTTCCATTATTGCGCAGCGGTAATATGCCATGAGTTTTGCATATTCATGGGCGCGCTTTGCAATAAGATAATGGGCTTCTTCACTTTCAAAAATCTGCTCAAACTCTTTTTCGATATCGCGTTCGGACTGGAATTGCTGAGACATGGCGCTGATCCTTTCAAGGGTTATTTCGGTAATTTAAGTATAACATATATCTGTAAAAATATCTTGAAAAACTGGTAAATATTTGTTGACAAAACCTACAAATATTTGTCCTGTTTTTTGACATAAAAAAAGCCCTGCATAATGCAGGGCTTTTAACATCTTCAATTAAAGGAAGAGGGGAAGGAATACAACAGCAACAACAGTCATGAGTTTGATAAGGATGTTGAGGGAAGGACCGGAGGTATCTTTGAAGGGGTCACCAACGGTATCACCAACAACTGCAGCTTTATGAGGTTCAGAACCTTTGCCGCCGTTATGACCGGTTTCGATGTATTTCTTTGCGTTATCCCAAGCGCCGCCTGCGTTGGACATGGTGATTGCCATGAGAACGCCAACTACGAGGGAACCTGCGAGCATACCGCCAAGAGCTTCTGCACTGTAAAGACCAACAAGAATCGGGCAGATAACTGCAAGTGCACCGGGAAGAAGCATTTCTTTAAGAGCTGCACCAGTGGAAATATCAACGCATCTTGCATAGTCGGGTTTCTGGGTTCCTTCCATAATGCCGGGGAATTCACGGAACTGTTTACGAACTTCTTCGATCATCTGGTTTGCTGCTTTACCAACGGAGTTCATGGTAAGAGCGGAGAAGAGCATCGGAAGCATACCGCCGATAAGAAGACCTGCAACAACTTCGGGTTTAAGAAGGTCAATGGACTGGAGTCCTGCGATCTGGGAATAAGAAACGAAGAGTGCAAGAGCGGTAAGTGCTGCAGAACCAACTGCAAAGCCTTTGCCGACTGCTGCGGTGGTGTTACCAACGGAGTCGAGGGTATCGGTGATTTCACGTACTTCTTCGGGAAGTTCGCTCATCTCTGCGATGCCGCCTGCGTTATCGGAGATAGGACCATAAGCGTCAACTGCGATAACGATGCCGGTGGTGGAAAGCATACCTACTGCTGCGATTGCAATGCCGTAAAGGCCGAATGCATAGTAAGCACCAAGGATTGCGATAGCGATGAGGAGAAGCGGGAAAACAGTGGAGGTAAGGCCGGTTGCAAAACCGCTGATGATGCAGGTTGCGGAACCGGTTTCGCACTGCTGTGCAATCTCTTTAACGGGTTTAAAGTCGCCGGAGGTGTAGAATTCGGTGATTTTACCGATTGCTACGCCGACAACAAGGCCGATAACAACTGCTACGAATGCGCCGATGTTGCCGAAGCATGCCTGGCTGAGGAAGAAGGATGCTACGATAACGATTGCGGAGCTGATGTAAGTACCGAGGTTAAGCTGGCTTGCAGGGTTGTTGGTTTTGCCGTTTACAAAGAAAACAGCAATGATGGAAGCAACAATACCGATAGCTGCAAGGAAGAGGGGGAAGAGAGAACCGGTAACCGGATCAAGGGTTACTTCACCAAGGAAACCGCTGTTGATGGTCGGGATTGCAATAGCAAGGGTAATTGCGGAAACGATGGAACCGACATAGGATTCGAAAAGGTCGGAACCCATACCAGCAACGTCACCTACGTTATCGCCAACGTTATCAGCGATAACTGCGGGGTTTCTGGGGTCGTCTTCAGGGATACCTGCTTCAACTTTACCAACAAGGTCTGCGCCGACGTCTGCTGCTTTGGTATAGATACCGCCGCCAACACGTCCGAAAAGTGCTACGAAGGAAGCACCGAGGGAGAAACCGGTGATGATGGTTGCACAGTTATCAAGGGTGATGTTTGCGAAGATGCCGGTATCAAGGTTGCAGATGATGAAAACAACGCTGACACCAAGAAGGCCAAGGCCAACTACGCAAAGACCCATAACAGCACCGCCGCGGAAGGCAATTTTAAGTGCTGCGGGCATACCGCCTTTGCTTGCTGCGTTGGTGGTACGTACGTTTGCGTCGGTTGCGGTTTTCATGCCGATATAGCCTGCAAGAACGGAGAATGCAGCACCAAAGAGGCATGCGATTGCGGCTTTTACGTCAATGAAGATTGCGACGATGAGAAGGAGAGCAACTGCAAATGCAGCAACCATTTTATACTCGCGGCCGAGGAATGCCATAGCACCCTCACGGATATAACCGGAGATTTCCTTCATTCTGTCGTTGCCTTCGTCCTGTTTGCCGATCCAGCCTTTGAGCATGAGAGCGACAACAAGAGCGACGACACCGATTACGGGAACAGCATAGAGAATATTTTCCATAGCTTTGTTCACTCCTGTTCGTGTTTCTTTTTTTGGGCAAAGCCCACTGTTGTATATCAACAACTTATTATACATAATTAATACATAATCAGTCAAGAGAATATTCAAAATTTTGTCTAAAAAAATTTAAAAATTATAACAATTTTGTCAAAAGCTGACTTTTTAAAAAATAACAAAACTAACAAAACCGTTAACATAAATAAAAAATTTATGCTAACGGTTTATAAAAATTGCACTATTAATTCAAAAGTTGTTTTATATTCTCTATCCATTCAATGAGAGCAAAACGGATTTCATAGCCGTTTCCGCTAATAAAACGGGCATTTTTACCGTATTTTTCTGCAACATCCGCTTCTGCTCCGGGGATACACATAGCTGGATACATAACACACCACCAGTTTTGGCCTTCGCCTTCGCCGATTACAATGCGAACGGCATCATAATCACCGGCCGGAAGGGTAAATCCTTCATAGCTTCTTGTTTCAAACCACATTTCTGTAACTTCGACCTGAACTTCATAGTCATATCCTTCGGACTTTATTACGTTTTCGGCAATGGTTTTTATGTCGTCCGAAGAATATTCCGCAGCTGCAACGGCCTCTGTTTTTCCGGAAACTTCGGCAAAAAGTTCTCCCGTTGCTTCAAGAACCGCGTCGCGTACTTTTAATTTAAGCTCCTGGTCATAATCCGTATCGGAATTTGCAATTATATGAAGGCGAAGTGTTTCAGAGCGCACTTCGTTTCCGACGGCGACCGTTCTGTTTATTGTGGAGTTAAGCATTGTAAAAATCAGGCCTATAATTAAAATCGATTCAATGCCTTTCATTTTAGGCCCATGTTTGTAATATTCGGGTCTGTAAAAACTCATAAAAAATCCGCCTTTGCTCTGTTGATATACAAAGCATTGGCGGTATTTTTTGTTTTATTCAGTTAAATATTGATAAAATCGATTTTGTTTCCGTTTTCTTTGATTACTTTCATAAGGTCCTCGAAAGAAAGCCAGACGGTGGAGGTGTTCTGGTTCGGATGAACGCCGACGCAAGGGTATTCCGCAAATTCTTTATCAATGATAAACTCAACGGATGCTGTGGTGTCGTTGATAACTCCGAGGGGAGAAACAGAACCTTTTGTAAGACCGAGATATTTATCAAGTCTTTCCGCGGAACCGAAACTTACATGTTTTATGCCGAGTTCGTTCTGTATCGCTTCAAGATTTACATGTTTATCGCCGAAAACAAAAACAAGAAAATGCCTGTGTCCCTTATTGTCACGGAGGAAGAGATTTTTTCCGACAACACCTTTGTTAAAAATACCGAGAGAGTCCATTTCTTCCATGGTATAAACAGCGGGGTGGTCAACTCTTTCGAATTTAATATCCAGTTCGTCAAGTCTTTTATAAACGGCATAGCTTTTATCAAAACATGCACCGAGGCTTGTCGGTCTTGAGAGAAAAACGGAACTGTATTTTTCAGAAAGAGAGTTTTTCGCCGCAACTGCTGTATGAACAGAATCAAAGATACCGTAAACAGCAGTGCCGCTTCCGGTCATCATTGAACCGAGTGCGCCAAGCTTGAGCATCTCATTTTTGATTTCACCAATGCAAGGGTCCTCAACAGTGTGCTCAAGAACATTATAAAGGCTGCCGCAAAGGGAAGAAAGGTCGCTTTCTTCCAAAGAATGAATAAGATTCTGTTCATCCGGGTGCTCAAGGGCGAAAAGACTGTGCTCATCATAATATTTATAGCTTTCAGGCGTGCTCATACCAAAATCCGGTTTGACGATAACAAGCCAGCAGTCCGGCATTGAGGGAAGAGGAGAAAGTTTATCGCCGATGCCTTCTGCAAGCATAGTGCCGCCCATAAGAGAAAAAGGAACATCCGCTCCGCATTTTGCGCCGATTCTGCAAAGTTCCTCTACGGAAAGAGGTTCACCAAAAATGCGGTTAAGTCCATAAAGAACAGCGGCGGCATCAGCGCTGCCGCCGGCCATTCCTGCCTGCATGGGAATTCGTTTGTCAATAAAAATATCAGCGCCGGAATCTATTCCGGTATTTTCAAAAAACAACTTTGCCGCTTTATAAGCTATATTGTTTTCTCCGTCAATATTTCCTTTGCTGCATTTTACGGATATTTTATCCGCTTTTTCAATGCTGACATAATCGAAAAGGTCGATTGTTTGCATCACGGAAGCGATTTCGTGGTATCCGTTATCAAGCTTTCCGGTAATATCAAGAAAAAGATTGATTTTAGCCGGAGCTTTTATGCCGATGCTGTTCATTTCTCAAGTTCCTCAATAAATTCTTTGATTCTCTTTGTGGCTTCCATAAGATGATCAAGGGAATATGAATAGGAAACACGGACAAAACCTTCGCCGGAAGAACCGAATGCTCCGCCGGGAACGACAGCAACCTTTTTGCTGTGGAGAAGTTTTTCACAGAACTCCTCGGAAGAAAGACCGGTGGATTTTATGCATGGAAAAACATAAAATGCGCCTTCGGGAGTAAAGCAGTCAAGACCCATGTCATTAAAAGCTTTAACGAGAAAGCGTCTTCTCATATCGTATTCGCGCTTCATATCCTCAACCTCATTATCACAGTCACGCATGGCAACAACTGCGGCATACTGGCTGGTGGTGGGGGAGCTCATAATGGCATACTGATGAATTTTAAGCATCTGGGAAATGATAGGGGATGGTCCTGCAACATAGCCAAGACGCCAGCCGGTCATAGCATAGGCTTTTGAAAAACCGTTTACTATAATAGTGCGCTCTTTCATTCCTTCAATTTCCGCAATGGAAACATGGCGCTTTCCGCCATAGGTGAGTTCCGCATAGATCTCATCGGAAAGGACCATTATATCCGTTCCGCGAAGTACTTCTGCAATTTCTTCAAGATGTTCTCTTCTCATAACAGCACCGGTGGGGTTGTTCGGGAAGGGAAGAACAAGAAGTTTTGTTTTTGGAGTAATAGCGGCGCGAAGTTCGTCTGCAGTAAGACGAAAGTCATTTTCGCGTTTTGTTTCAATGGTAACAACATTACCGCCCGCAAGACGGCAAATAGGATCATAGCAAACAAATGAAGGAATGGGGAGGAGCATATCGTCGCCGTTGTCAATAATGGCACGGATGGTAAGGTCAATGGCTTCGGATCCGCCGACGGTTATAAAAATCTCGCTTGGATCATATTTAAGGTCAAATCTGCGGTTAAGATAGTTCGAAGCTTCCTGGCGAAGTTCCGCAAGGCCTGCATTTGCTGTATACCAGGTACGTCCTTTTTTAAGGGAATCGATACCTGCTTCCCGGATATGCCAGGGAGTTTTAAAATCAGGCTCACCGATAGTAAGAGCGATAACGTCTTTGACTTCTGATGCAAGGTCAAAGAATTTTCTTATTCCGGAAGGCTTGAGGTCGGCAACCTTTTCGGAAAGTATTTTGCTGTAATCAATCAATATTCAGGTGCCTCCTCTCATCTTTGTTTTCTTCTGCAAAGCTGAAGAAATGCTCTTTATAGCGTTTAAGAACAAAGTTGGTTGCTGTGGAAGTTACGGAATCAAGGGTTGCAAGGCGTTTTGCAACAAACATGGAGATATCGCGGAAACTGTGTCCGCGAACGATTACGGAAAGGTCATAGCTGGAACTGCTCATGAGCCAAACGGTCTGAACTTCGTCAAAACGCATGATTTCTGAAGCAATCTCCTCATAACCATAACCGCGTTTGGGCTGAACTTTAAGTTCAATAATAGCAGTACAGTCGTTGGGATCGATTTTTTCCCAGTTTACAAGGGCGTTATATCCAAGGATAACATTGTTGTCTTCATATTCTTTAACTGCTGCGGCGATTTCTTCTTCCGGTTTGCCAAGAAGGGTGGAGAGCTGTTCGTTGCTGAGTTTTGCATTCTGTTCAAGAAGTTTAAGAAGCTGATCCATAAAATAATCTCCTTTAATAAATTTTTACTAAAACGGGTTTGCGGTTTTGATAATAGCAATATGAGGAAAAACCTGCCTCATTAACAAGGCTGATTCCTTCACTGAGGTCGGAACCTATGGATGCACAGCTGTGCGAACCGGAACCGACTGTTATAAATTCTCCGCCAAGGTCACGGAACATACGAAGATATCTTACCGGAGGAAGTATCATATTTAGTTTTCCGCGAAGCGCGGAGGTATTTACTTCAAGAGCTTTTCCGTTTTCAACAAGATTTTTGAGTATCATTTCGATGATATCGTCGCAATGGCGAATGGAAAAATAGGGAGCGGATTCGCTGTTAACATATCGCATAGGGAAAGTTAGCTGACTTAAAACGTCAAAATTTTCCCATTTGGATGTTTCAAGAAGAAGCTGATAATAGCTTTCAAGAAATTTAATTATCTCGTTTTCGGAAAGTTCGGTATAATCGATTTCGTTTATTTTTCTTCCATCGGGATATTTTTTAACGGAAGCAAGAACAACATCAAAAGGAAAACTGGCGACTATCTTATCCGCTTTTCCGATATTATCAAGAGGCTGGCCGACTTCGATACCGTTTGAAATAACAAGGTTGTCTTCAAAAACAGAGCGGGCCTTATAAACACAGTAAATCGATTCGCGGACTCTTTCGGAAAACTGCATATCATCAAAACGGTCACAGTCGCAGCAATCCGTTACCGCAAAACCGAAAAGGCCTCTGTGAATGGCCTGTTCGCAAAGGCTGATAACGGAATCAACGCCTCTGGGAGAACAGTCGCTGTGGACATGTCCGTCAAATCTTTTCTGATAATACATAAAGATCGCCCCCTTTATAATTCTTTATAATAGCACAGAATACAGATTTTGAAAAGTCATATAACAAAAAAAGCACCGCACAAGCGGTGCTTTTTGTCATTTTATAAGACTTTTGCCCTTCCATTCTTTTGAATGGGAAACGCCGATAATATCGCATATCGTAGGTGCAATATCAATGATATTTGCATTTTTGAAGTTTTCTTCATCAACTTCAAAATCGGTTTTGATAAAAAGGGGAATAGTCATATCAATGGGGTCTGTTGTACCGTGTGTCTGGTCGTGGCCGCCGTGGTCCGCAAGAACAATAACGGAATAATCATCCGGAATATTTGCCGTGATTTTTTCGATAAGACCGAAGGAATGATATGCAGCTTTATAATATTCCTCGGTTCCCCAGCCGATTTCATGTCCAATGCTGTCGGTTGTTTCAAGGTAAAGAAAAGCAAAATCCGGTTTATATTCGTTGATAAAACTTTCGCAGTCTTCTTCAAGAAGTTCCGTCACTTTTCCGTGTGGAAAATATTCTTCTGAAACAAATTTTCCATAGCAGAGGGAATATGGATGATAAAGATCTTTAAGTTCACCCCAGCTGTAAAAGAAAGAAGTGGATTTTCCGTTGTCACGAAGTTGTTCAAAAAGACCCTTTCTTTCTCCGGGAACATAGGTATTGCCGAAAATTCCGTGCTCATCGGGCGTTCTGCTGGTGAAAAGTGAAAAATGACAGGGAAGAGTCCAGGAAGGAAAAACCGTTTGAGCACAGGGATTATATTTCGCGGTGCTCATAAATTTTTCGGCAAAAGGATGACCGCATTTAAGTACGGCATCAGGACGCATACCGTCGCAAAGTATCATCAAAACTTTGTTCTGCATAAAAACACCTCTGCTTAAACAGCGTACTGGCTGTTGTATATTTGATAATAGAAACCTTTTTTAGCAAGAAGTTCTTCATGTTTTCCTGTTTCAACGATTTCTCCGTTATTAATTACAAGAATAAGATCGGAATCGATGATAGTGGAAAGACGGTGGGCAATTACAAAGCAGGTTTTGCCTTCCATAAGTTTATCCATTGCTTTTTGAATAAGTATTTCGGTTCTTGTATCAACGTTTGAAGTAGCTTCATCAAGAATAAGAAGACGATGGTTTGCAAGAAGAGCTCTTGCAATGGTGAGAAGCTGTTTTTGTCCGCCGGAAATATTGGTCGTATCGTCACCTATAACGGTATCGTATCCGTTGGGAAGGGTGCGGATAAAGTGGTCACAATACGCTTCATCGCAGGCAGTGATGATTTCCTCGCGGGTGGCATCAGGTTTTCCGTATGCAATATTTTCCGCAACGGTTCCGTTGAAAAGCCAGGTATCCTGAAGCACCATTCCGAAAAGGCCTCTGACTTCATTTCTTGATATTTCGCCGATATCGTGTCCGTCGATGATAATTTTTCCGCTTTGAGGATCATAGAAGCGCATCAGAAGGTTTACTATGGTTGTTTTACCTGCGCCTGTGGGGCCGACTATGGCAACGTTCTGTCCGTGTTTAATATCAAGATTAAGATTTTTGATAAGAGGTTTTGTTTCGTCATAAGAAAAATCGACGTTTTCAAATCTTACGTTACCAAGAACGGTTTTATCGCCGAAAGTACCGGTATCAGGTTCTTCTTCATCAAGGTCGAGAAGTGCAAAAACACGTTCAGAGGAGGTTATAGCTCTGTGAACGTCGCCAAGTCCTTCAGCAATCTGCTCAAGAGGAGCAGCAATCTGTTTTGCAAAGAGAACAATGGTAACGATAGTTCCGACGGAAACGCCTTCGTTAAGAATAAGCCAGCCGCCGAGAAGATTTATGGCAATATAAGCGAGGGCGTTTGTAAAAGCAATGCAGGGACGAACAGCGGAAGAGATAAAAGTTGCTTTGAATTCCGCATTGCGCTGGCGGATGTTTATTTCCTCATGGCGGCGTAGTGTTTCGCTTTCCCAGTTATACGCTTTTGTGGTCGCATAATTAGTATAGCTTTCTTCAACTATGGAATTGAGTTTTCCGGATTCCGTAAACATCTCATGGAAGTATTTTTCGCTCATGGCGGAAATTTTTGAAGAAAGGAATACAGAAACAGGCGTTATTATAAGAACTGCGATAGAAAGACGCCAGTCCTCAAAAAACATCATTACCGTAATAACGAGTATCTGTAAAAAACCGGTGGAAAGGGTGCTTATCATGGTATGAATTGACGTTCCCATGTGGGAAACGTCATCTGTCATACGACGGAGTATCTCACCAACAGGTGTACAGTCGACGAACTTTACAGGCAGATGTTTTATCTTTTCGGATATCTTTATCCTCATTGCGCAGGTAAAGTAGCGGCTTACGACATTATTGAGAAGATACATGTTCGCAAGGTTAACCAAACTGAGCAGAAGATAGATGATTCCAAGGGGAACAGCGCCTTTAAGAATCATTCCCGCAAAATTATCCGTAATAAGATCACCGGTCCAGAAATCATAAAGAAGCTGGATAAGTTCGCCGAGCATTTTTGGTGAAACAACGGTGAAAATTATGGAAAGAAGACAAAGAAGACAGGATACAACAAGCCATCCCCAGATGGGTTTTGCTTCTTTGAAAATACGGAGAATTGCCTTCGAACGGCTTTGTTTCTTTTCAGCTATCATTTTGCACCTCCTGTCTGGGATGCATAGATCTCCTGATAAATTTTGCAGCGTTCCAGAAGTTCGGAATGTTTTCCGCTGTCAACAAGCTTTCCGTTATCCATGACGAGGATCATATCGCTGTTCATGGCGGAGGTTACGCGCTGGGTTATAATTATCTGGGTTTTGCCTTTTGCTTTTTGAGAAAGTTTTGTGCGGAGCTTTGATTCCGTAAGAAAATCCAGAGCGGAAAAACTGTCGTCAAAAATGTAAATGGGTGCGTTTTTGATAACTGCTCTTGCGATGGAAAGACGCTGTTTCTGTCCGCCGGAAAGGTTTTTACCGGACTGGTTAAGTTCATGATCAAGTCCGTTATCAAGGGTTCTGATGAAATCACCGAATTCGGCAATTTCTGCGGCTTCAAAAATATCTTCGTCCGTTGCGCCAGGTTTACCCATAAGAATATTGTCTTTTATAGTTCCTGAATATATGGCCGAATTTTGAAGAACACAGCTTATATTGCGGCGAACGGTTTTATGGCTCAGAGTTTCTGTGGAACGGCCGTCATAAACAACTTTTCCTTCTGTAGGCATGCGGAAACAGAGCATCAGCGAAACAAGGGTGGATTTACCGCTGCCGGTGCCGCCTATAACGGAAATTTTCTGTCCGGGTTCAACAGAAAAGGATATATTGCTGACGGCGGGTTCTGTAGCACCGTCATATTTAAATGTAACATTATCAAATACTATGCGGCCGGAAAAGTTGATCTCTTCTTCAGCAATGGTGTCGTCTATTCCTTTTGCGGAGATAACTTCGCCGATACGTCCGGCAGCGACTTTTGCATGGGGAATCATAACGATAACAAAAGCGGCGTTTATAATGCTCGTCATAACAAGAGTAACATATTGAATGACGGCAAAAATATCGCCGGCGGAAACTGCACTAACACCGTTTTCCATTCTTACGGCACCGATATAAACGATGAGCACCACGGAAAAGTTGAGCAAAAACAACGCAAGAGGGGAAATAACACCCATGCTTACGTTGGATTTTATGATGTTCATAGCCATTTTCCATGTTGCATCGGATATTCTCTCGTGCTCATGTTCTTCTTTATCAAAAGCGCGGATAACACGGATTCCGCGAAGGCGTTCACGCATGATATCGTTCTGTTTGTCGATAAATTCATCCGCAATACGCCAGAGAGGTTCGATTTTTCTTCCGATAAGAATAACAACGGCAAAAACTATCGGAACAAAAAGAAGAAGTATCATGGAAAGCAGAACATCCTTGCGGAAAGAAAGAACAACGCCTCCGATAAAAAGAACGGGAATAGTAATAACGTTGCTGCAAAGGATGGATGCAATCCAGCCGAGAGTTTCGGTATCATGTGTGGAACGGGTAATAAGTGCAGCGGTGCCGAGTTCGTTCATTTCGCCAAAGGTCATGGTACTTACCTTTGCAAAAACCATGCGGCGAAGATCGCAGCAAAATCCGGCAACGATCCTGGAAGTATATCTTCTTCCAAGGATGACTGTCACAAGTCCGATGAGCGCGACAATGAACATATAAAGACAGTTTCTTTTGATAAATTCAATATCGGAAAGATAGATGCCCTTATCGACAATATCGCTCATTATGGTGGGGAGCATAAGGTCACAGACCGTGGCAGAGGTCATTAAAAACAGTGCAACCAAAATACTGTTTTTATAGGGTATTAGGTTTTCAAAAATCTTTTTCATTTGCACCTCACTGAAAATAAAGATTTTACTACGCGAAAAACCATTTTCAGTATATCACGACCGTTTTTGCTTTTCAATAAACCGTTGGTATATTCAACAATAAAAAAGCCCTTCCACAATCGGAAGGGCCTTTGTTTATTCAGTTGCAACAGGCCATTGACAATGGGTGCTGTCTTTTGGATCATCAAGGGCAAATTTTAAATATGCGGCCCAGCCGGTTCCGTCACAGTCTTTAAGAAAATCATCTGCAATGGAAAAATCAAGTTCGGAATAATCTCCTCCGAAATATGCAACATTGAGTTTTGCGCTGAAGTCTGCGTATTTTTCAAGAAGTTCAGAATCGGCAACATAATCGGTAAGACTGCCGATTGCCTGGATATATGCATTATCGTAAAAGAAGCCGTATCCGAATTCATCATAGCCGAGAAGGTTTTCGTCGGAACTTCCGATGCTTTCCGCATAGGAGGAAACATCGGTGGTTTTTGCTTCATAAGTCCAGCCAGAAGGAGATATATCAATAACACCGTAGCGATGGGGATATACACAAAATCCTCCGCCTACTATATCTGTAAGACTTTCGGTCTGAACATAGTGCTGGGTATGAAGATGTCCGCAAAGATAAAGGTTTGCGCCGTATTCGGTTATAAGTTCGGATACCTCGTCGCCGTTGCCAAGTCTGTAACTGAAATCAAAGCGCGGATTATGGGAAAGAAGGCTGTGATGACCGGCAACAACAGGGGTGATACCGGCTTCTTTGCATGCAGTAAGCTGTTCTTCAAGCCATTTTACGGAGTCTTCGCTTATCTGACCAAGGGTAACTCCGTACATAAGGTTAGTATCAAGCATAAAAATGCGGACGTTTTTTCCGGCGTCATATACATAGGAGAGGGAATTGGGATCATAAGATACAGCGCCTTCGTAGCCAAAGGGGGAATAAATCTCTTTAAATTCATCAACTGTTACAGAAACGCTAACTTCCGGTTCACCGTTTGGAAAGATATATGTATTTCCGGTGATATCGTGGTTTCCCGGAAGAACAAGGACTTTTATTTCTGCTTCTTTGAGAACTGAAAGTTTTTCCGCAAGAGCAAGGTGAGAAACTTTCGCTCCGTCAAAGGCAAGGTCACCGGTAATGATTATAACGTCGGGTTTTTGAACAAGCATTTCAGCGATGAAAGCATCAAGAATATCTTCGATATATCTTACCTGTTTTCCTGTTCCGTTTGTATCGTTTGCCGCAAGGAAAGTTCCCTCATAGGAATAATTTTCGCTGCCGGTAAAATGGGTATCGGTTATATGGACAATGCGAAGAGGTTCTTCTTCCGAACAACCACAGAAAGATAAAATAAGAAAAACAGATACAGCAATTAAAACTATTTTTTTCATAAAAAAGCCTCCCGACTTTAAATATGGTTAAATATTATCACATTGGGTCATAGCGGGCAACCGGAAATATAAAATAATGTGCAAAAATATTTAATGCTTTCCGGTTATGATATAATAACCTGTATTGTCCGGAGAGATTGTTATATCGGAAAAACCTTTTGGTATTAATAGACTATCTGCTTTTCCGCGGGAAATAAAATAATTTTCATAATAATATATTTTGTTCGGAATAAAGGATTCGATATATTCTTCAAGTGTAAGATTGTTTTCTGCGATTATTTTTGAATGGGGAAGACCGACATATCTAATATGCCATGGCTCATAAGGAATTTTTGTAATATGTTCTCCATAATAAGGATACCGGATTATGAAACCATAATCATGGCAAATAGAATTGACAAACTGTCCCTCTTCACTGTCTAAAAATCCCATGCCGGCATAATGTTTTACATAGACATCAAGCGCAAGTCCGGAAAGGTGTTCGCTAGAATCTGCCGAAGCGGCATACTCGTTGCCGGATTCGAGAATTTCGATTTGTTCATCAAGCGTTCTGAATGCGCTCATAATATAGAGAGAATTATTAAAAGAATTTTTTATTTCTTGGGAAAGATTTTTATAAGCCTGTTCTGCGCATGAATTTATATAAATATCTCCCAAATCAACAAGATCCGGCGAGTAGTCTTTTGGGAGCGGGTGTTCGCTGTTTATAAGCATAAGCGAATTATTAATCTCTGCTCCGTTTTTTATAAGCTCGTTAAGATTGGTATATTTTTCTTCATAATAACTTTCCGATACCGGAAAATTATTTTTATGATTACTGCTGAAAATGGATTTTATAACATAAACTTCCGAAGGAAAAACTTTTTCAAAAATTAAAAAAGCAAAAATAAAAATAATAAAAATTGAAATCACAGTTAATATTTTTTTCATTTGAGTTTACCCTCCGTTTCAGATAAATGTTATCAGAATAAAATTTAAGAAAAAATGGGGCAGAGCATTAAGATTCGTTTAATATTTTCTTAAAACAAAAAAACTTAAAAATTTTTAAAATTTTATGTTGACAAATCGCTTAGGATATGATAAGATAACATTCGTCGCTGAGATGCTGGTGTAGCTCAGTTGGTAGAGCAGCTGATTTGTAATCAGCAGGTCGGGGGTTCGAGTCCGTCCACCAGCTCCACCTAGACTAATTAAATATTTATATGGGAGTGTACCCAAGCGGCCAAAGGGGGCAGACTGTAAATCTGTTGTCAGTGACTACGGTGGTTCGAACCCACCCGCTCCCACCAACAAAAAGCTCATTCTTCGGAATGAGCTTTTTGATTTATATTGAAAAAATTATGCCGAATGATATAATGAAGCAAAAGGCGGGTGATATCTTGGAGCATAAAGAGTTTGTTCGGATTGTCCCGAAATCAAAAACTGCGATTTTGTTTATTCACGGTATTGCCGGAACACCAAATCATTTTAATAAATTTATTGAATTTATTCCGGAAGAAATTTCGGTCTATAATATGCTTTTGGATGGACATGGAAAGAAAACAAAGGATTTTTCTGCGTCTTCAATGAAAAAGTGGAAAAGACAGGTTGAAAAAACTGTTGATAAGCTTTTAAATGAACACAAAAATGTTTATATAATAGCTCATTCTATGGGTACGCTTTTTGCGATTGAAGAAGCCGTTAAAGATGAAAGAATTGAAAAACTTTTTCTTCTTGCCTTGCCGATAAAACTCTTTGTAAAACCGTCCGCATTGATTTCCGCATTAAAAATATATTTAGGGAAAATATCTTCGGAAGATATAAAAGTGTTGGCGATGAAAAACTGCTGCGGAATAGAGTTATCAAAAAATCCGTTTGAATATGCTGGATGGATTCCTCGCTTTTTTGAACTTTTTGCAGAAATCAGAAAAACAAAGAAAGTTATTTCAAATCTGAAAACGGATTGTCGCATTTATCAGTCGGAATACGATGAATTGGTTTCAAAAAAATCTGTTTATTTACTGAAAAAGAAAACAAAGGCTACGGTAAATGTGCTTGAAAAATCCGGACACTATTACTATGATAAAAACGATTTTGATTTTCTGACAAAAGAATTTAAGGAATTTATTTTGGAAAAATAGAGTGGTGCTTTTATGAAAACAGCGTATTTTGCAGGCGGATGTTTCTGGTGTATAACGCCGACATTTAAAGACACCGAAGGTGTTTTCGACGTTACAAGCGGCTATTGCGGCGGAGATGAAGAAAATCCAACGTATAAAGAGGTTAAAAGCCAGCAAACGGGCCACCGCGAAACAATAAAAATAGATTATAATGAGGAAAAAGTATCTTTTGCTGAACTTTTTGATATATTCATATCCGGAGTTGATCCTTTTGACGGCGAAGGCCAGTTTATCGACAGGGGATATTCATACACCCTTGCAGTTTATTATAATGATATTAAAGAAAAAGAAACAGCGGAAGAGGTTATTGAAAAACTTGAAAAGGCTTCCGGAAAAAAGGTCTGGATCTCTGTTGAGCCTTTTAAAGCGTTTTATACGGCGGAGGAAGAACACCAAAATTATTACTTGAAGCATCCGGAAGAATTTGAAAAAGAACTTATTGAATCCGGAAGAAAAAAGAGTTAATAAAAAAGGATATTGCCGAAAAGGCAATATCCTTTTTTATTATTTGTTTTCGTTTTTAAGTCTTTCTTTTGCTTCTTCAACGGTTTCTCCATTTTTAGCAAGATATTTTTCAACGAATTTATCTTCGATTTTGGTGTAGCCGCCAACAACAGCATTTTCTATTTTTTTATAACCGTCCACTGCGGTATCTGCGATTTTTTCATTGATTTCAACAATTTTGGATTTTGCCATTTTAAATTTTTCTCCTTCTATTAAACTTAGTCCGAATAAAAATATGATTATACAAACACCGAATCCGGTCAGAAAGTTGAAAAGCTTTATATCCTGTTCTTTCATTTCTCCAAAGGAAACAAGCATTGAACGCTGTAGCGAAAAAATTGAAACAAATGCATCAGCAAAAGAAATTCCTCGAAGTGCTTTAATAACAGGGGAGTCGTTTTTTCTTGCTTTGAATACGTTTGTAACGGCAAGTGTTATTTTGGTAAAAACATAGAGCGCAATTGTTATCATAACTATTTCATGATATTTTGTTCCGTGGATATCGATTGCGGAAAGAATTACTGTTCCTATCAGGGAAAATGAAAGGGTAACGAGCATTATTCCAGTGAATTTTTCTGCAAAAATTTCAAGAGAAAAATCTCCGGAACATTTTGACTTTATACGCAGAAGCGAAAAACGCGAAACACTCAAAACCGCAAAATAAAGAAAAAGGGTCAAAAACCACCAGGAATGGGTATATAACCCGATTACTGCGTTATAAACAGCATATGTAAGATTTATAAAAAGACTGAACAAAGTAAGCTTTTCAATGCGTTCCATTTATTATTTGATTCCTTTTGTAATGGGAATGAGGGAAAGAAGTATAACTATTCCAACAAGTCCGATAATGGTACCGAGTACAATATTTTCCCAAACCATGCAGAAGCACATTCCAAGACCGAGAACAAGAGCACCGAGAACTGCAAAAACAGTGAAAAGAACGGATTTTCCATTGACTTTAATGGGTGCTTTGTTTTCCATTTTACGCCAGATCAAAAGAGTGATAAGGCCGAGAACAAGGCCTACTGCTCCGAAAATGATTCCTTCGTTAAAGGAGTTCCATTCTGGAAGAAGGGCCATACACATTCCAAGAGAGAAAAGAACAGTGCTTACTGTTCCGAGGATCATTGCAACAAAACTGCTTTTTTTCATTATTAATCTCCTTTCAATAAAACAACAGTTGTCTTTTTAATGCAAATATAGTATAATATTTTCATCGAATCAAAACAATCATCAATTAAACAACGTGTGTTGGAATAATGAAAAGAGGACAAAATGAATACGGTAAATAATAAAAGAAGAAAAGAATCCGTTGAAAAAATAGAAAAAGTTTTTATGGAGCTTTTGCAGACAAAGGAACTTAAAGAAATTACTGTTTCCGATATCTGCAAGCTTACAGGTCTTAACAGAAGCACTTTTTATGCAAACTTTCTCGATGTTTACGACCTTGCGGGTAAGCTGAAAACAAAACTAGAAGCGGATTTTTCCTCCCAATTTGAAAATGATGATCCGGAAAATGAAAACAACGGAGCTTTGAAAATGTTCAGGCATATTAAAGAAAACCAGATTTTTTATAAAACCTATTTTAAACTTGGATATGCGGAAAGTAATAAAATTCTGATTTATGATGAAAGACTCGCGGATAAATATTTTGATAACAAATATATTGGTTATCATATCGAATTTTTCCGCAACGGGCTTAACGCAATCATCAAAATGTGGCTTGAAAACGGTTGCAAGGAATCTCCGGAAGTAATGGCGGGAATCATTAAAGCCGAATACAGCGGAAGAAAAATTGAATGATACTGGAAAAGCATTTTATAATATGTTATACTCAATTTATTCCAAAGAAAAGGAGAACAGCAAAATGACCGAAGAACTTACTGCAAAACTTGAAAAACTTGCGGAGCTTCAGAAACAGCTCTATGCTTTCAGATACGCAACCTCTTCCATTTATCTTGACGGCGCAACTGTTGCACCGAAAGATACCGAAGAGGGCAGAGGCGAAGCCCTCGGAATCCTTACCGCATATATGTATGACCTTTCCACCAAAGCGGAAACCATTGAGCTTCTCGAATACCTCAAGGAGCATAAGGATGAACTTACCCCTCACCAGGCAAGGGAAGTTGAACTTCTCCTCCGTGATAATGAATTCATGAAAACCATTCCGGCGGAAGAATATATCGGATACCAGAAAGTGCTCAGCAAAGCAGATTATGTATGGCATAATGCAAAAGCGGAGAACGATTACGAATCCTTTAAGCCTTATCTTAAAGAAATCTTCGATTACAACATCCGCTTTGCAAAATATTACAAACCGGACGAAGAGCCTTATAATACCCAGCTCAATATGTATGAGCGCGGCCTCACGATGGAAAAATGTGATGAGTTTTTTGCAACCCTTCGCGAACATATCGTTCCGCTTATCAAAAAAATTATGGCAACCGGCAAAAACGAAACCATTCCCCAGCTTAAAGGCTTTGCCATTGATAAACAGAAAGAATTCACCAAATATCTCATGGATTTCATGAGCATCGACCCGAACCATTGCGTTTGCGGCGAAACCGAGCATCCTTTCACCCTTGAATTTACCAAGGACGACGTCCGCATCACCACCCATTACTATGAGGACAGCTTTGAATCCTCCATGTATTCCGTAATCCATGAGGGCGGCCACGCACTTTATGAACTCGGCGGCGATGACGAACACAAATATACCGTTGTTGCGGGCGGCGTTTCCATGGGTATCCATGAAAGCCAGTCCAGATTCTTCGAAAACCTCATCGGCAGAAGCGAAGCATTTATTTCCGCAATCCTTCCGAAAATCAAGGAACTTTTCCCGGAACAGTACGGCGATATCGACGCGAGAACTGCTTATGAAATCATCAACAAATCCGAACCTTCCCTCATCAGAATTGAAGCCGACGAGCTTACCTATTGCCTCCACGTAATGGTACGTTACGAGGTTGAAAAGAAGATGTTCGCAGGCGAAATCACCGTTGACGATATTCCTGCAGAGTGGAACAGACTTTATAAAGAATATCTCGGCGTTGATGTTCCGGACGACGCGCACGGATGCCTTCAGGACAGCCATTGGTCCGGCGGCAACGTAGGTTATTTCCCGTCCTATGCTCTCGGCAGCGCATACGGCGCACAGATGCTTGCAAAAATGCGCGAGGATGTTGACGTTGAAGCAGCTATTGCTTCCGGCAGCCTTAAACCCATTGCCGACTGGCTCAAAGAAAAGATCCATAAACATGCAAGCATGTATGACCCCAACGAACTTTTCGAAATGGTCTGCGGAGCACCCTTTGATCCGACCTATTACGTCGAATATCTTGAAAATAAATTCAGCGATATCTACGGAGTTTGATTATTGCAGAACAAAACCGGCCCCTCAAAAGAGGGGCCTTTTATATTGACGTAACTACAATTTAAAATTATAATGAAGTCGAAAAGTGTTTTGGTAAGCTATACCTAAGGATTGGCATCAGTAATAATAGGCCCAAGTCTAAATTTGGGAAGAATTATATTTGCTAATTTTGCAAAAGAGTATATCCTTTCCGTAGAGAAAGAAATAAATGGGGAAAGAGTTTCCATAGAAGATTTTTATCTTAATATTTTTGTAAATTCTTTTTTTGAGAAATCATTAGGTGAAATAAGCAATTTGTTTATTTCTGCAAAAAGTAAAACTGGACTAATTTCTATTAAAACATCTGATGGCGAAGAATTCTTTTTAACTTGGGATGGCTTTTGTTCTATTGTGAACTCTACAATTCAAAATTATCTTTTAAGTAAAAGCGAAGAAGCAACAGAAGCTAATCCATAAAAAGGAGGTAAAACGAAATGTATCATTACGATGGACTTCTATTTCAAATTGTTTATCCGGGTCTTGCGCTTTTGGGATTATCAATTATATTTATAATTCTCATATTTGTGTTCAAAGGAAAATTTAAAGGACGTCAAAAACAATTGATTGCATATAATATTGTTGCAATACTTTTTTCTCTATTTTGCATTATAAAGGTTGGTTCTTCAATTCTGTCTCCAGAAGTCAATACATACACTGGGGAGTTCAGTTCATCTTATAGGGCGTCCAGAATATCACCGTATACGCATGAATATCGTTTTGGACCTGAAAACGACCAAAAATATTTTTATATTGATAATTTTTCAAAAGATAATTTTTTGGAAGATTTTGAAGTTGGAGAAAAATATACAATTTATTATAAAAAAGGGTTGACAGTCGATATTATAATTGCAGTAGAGAAAGTAGAACCTTAAAAATAAATAAAAATTTTAATAGTTTGAGGGCAGCTAATAGCTGTCCTCTTTTTTCGCCAAGAAGCAAGCAGGAGCCGTCATCGTTTTGATGACAGCTCCTTTTTAATTTGGTGTATTCCGATTTTGTTCTATCTATTTTCCGTATTTCTTCCAGTCAAGAGCCTGACCGCATCGGTCGCAATATGCCTGATATTCCCGTTCCAGCGTTATTCTGCATCTCGGACAGATGGGTTTTTATGTTCCCAAATGTATTTAAATGATTACATGATAAAAGCCCCTCTTTCGAGGGGCTGTTTTTGTATGCTCACTGCGTGCTCAAATTTGAGCACGATGCTCATTTGGTCTGCTCACCGTAATATTTTGCGATGAGTTTTATCATTTCGACAGCTTTATCCATCTGTTCAACGCTTGCAAATTCATATTTGCCGTGGAAGTTATAGCCGCCGGTGCCAAGGTTCGGGCAGGGAAGACCCATGAAGGAAAGAACACAGCCGTCGGTGCCGCCGCAAACGGGATTGGTAACAGGTTCTGCGCCAAGTTCACGGATGGCTTTCTGTGCGGTTTCGATAAGGTGCCAATGCTCTTTAATAATTACATCCATATTTTTATAATCATATCCGGTTTCTGCAACAGCGGTGCCTTCACCGTAGCGGCGGTTTATTTCATCTGCGGCGCGTTTGATGTATTCAACGCGGTAGGTAAGTTTTGCGGAATCATGGTCGCGGATAATGTAATAAAGGTCTGCGTTGTCGCAGGTGCCTTTCATGCCGGTAAGATGATAGAAGCCGTCATAACCGGAGGTGTGGCAGGGACGCTCGACTTCCGGAAGAAGGGAGTCAAATTCCATTGCAACAAGAGCCGCATTGACCATTTTATCTTTTGCGCTGCCGGGATGAACGGAAATTCCGTTGAAAGTGATGTGTGCGTGTGCGGCATTGAAAGTTTCGCACTCAACTTCGCCGAATGCGCCGCCGTCAAGGGTGTATGCATAATCTGCGCCGAAACGTTCAAGGTCAAATCTGTTTGCGCCGCGTCCGATCTCTTCATCAGGAGTGAAGCCGATCATGATTTTTCCGTGTTTGATTTCGGGGTTTGCAAGAAGCTCTTCCGCTGCGGTAAGGATTTCGGCAATACCGTTTTTGTCGTCCGCGCCGAGAAGGGTGGTGCCGTCGGTGACGATAAGATGCTGGCCTTTGCATTCTTCCATTTCAGGGAAGTCCTTTACGGAAAGATAGATTTGTTCCTCTTCGTTAAGAAGAACATCGCCGCCGTTATACTCAACGATTTTCGGTTTAATGTTGGTGAAGGGAACTTCGCGGACAACGTCCATGTGTGCGATAAAACCGATTACCGGAGCGTTTTTGCAGCCTTCGGATGCGGGAATCTCGCCGTAAACATAGCCGTTGTCATCAATGTTGACGTTGCTGATGCCGAGAGCCTTCATTTCGTCAACAAGGGCCATTCCGAGGATGGTCTGTTCGGAAGTGCTGGGGCAGGTTTCGCTTTCTTCATCAGAAGCGGTGGGATATTTTACATAGTTGAGAAGTCTTTCGTATGCTTTCATTTTTACCTCCGGAAAAGCATGTGATAAACACATAATTTATACATTAAATTATATCAAATTGCAAAGCGATATGCAATGCCGAAATTTGCATGTTTTATTGTTGAAATTAGATAAAAAACATTATAAAATGTTCAACAAAATAGCGATATTTGCGAAATCTTATTTACAAAAAGTGTAAAAAAAGTTATAATATCCCCAGTGCAAAAGTCATATTTTTATCTGCACTAATCTATTTTTAGAGAGAAGGATTGAAATGCGTACCACTCTTAAACTGATTGCTATTATTGCTTGCCTCGCTATGGTATTTGCTGGCTGCTCCGGCGGCGGTAACACCGAGGCTGTTGACCTCAACTCTTATTCCCTTGATGAAATTATTGCAAAAGCAAAAGAAGAAGGCGATGTACAGTCCGTAGGTATGCCCGATACTTGGGCAAACTGGGGTGCTTCCTGGGAAGGCATTACTGCTGAATATGGCATCACCCATACCGATGCTGATATGAGCTCTGCAGAAGAACTTACTACTTTTGCAAACGACAGCACCAAAGACATCGGCGACGTTGGTCTCGCATTTACTCAGCAGGCCATTGACGAAGGTCTTGTACAGTCCTATAAGACCACTTATTGGGATACTGTTCCGGACTGGGCAAAAGATCCTGATGGCCTTTGGATGATCGCTTATACCGGCGCAACCACTTTCATTTATAACAATGATATCTGCGATGAAGAAATGCCTACCTCTTGGGCAGACGTTCGCAAAGGCTCCTATAAACTCACCATCGGCGACGTAGTCGGCGGCGCAACCGGCCAGGGTGTTGTAGTTGCAACTGCATACGCATTCGGCGGCGGCCTTGATAACCTTGAACCTGCATTTGAATTCTGGAGAGAAATGGCTGAAGCAGGCCGTATTGACGAAGGCGACATCATCCCTGCAAGAATTCAGGCCGGTGAAGTTGAATGCGGTGTAACTTGGTCCTACAATGCTCCCGGATACAGAGACGGTGCAGAAAACTATGATATCACCATCGGTATTCCTTCCGACGGCGCAATCCTTGTTGGTTATGCTTCCATCATCAACAAGAACTCCGATACTCCTTTCGCAGCAGCTCTTGCAAGAGAATACATCTTCTCCGATGCTGGCCAGATCAACCTTGCTAAAGCAGGTGCAATCCCCACCAGAACCGACGTTGTTATTCCTGAAGCAGACCAGATCTTTGCTCCCGAAACCTATGCAAACGCAGTCGGTATCTCCGATGCAGCAGCATATGCAGCAGCATGCGAACAGATCTCCATTTGGTGGAGCGAAAACATCATCCCGCTTCTTTAATATAAGCTTTGATGTTTGAAATTTAAATTTACTCCATGAGTAATAAAAATGGGGCGTACTTTTTAAGCACGCCCCATTTTTTGAGTGAGGTGTGATCCTATGAAGAATGCTTCCGGCGGCAAAAAAATGACAAGCAAATATACATATCTGCTTGTTCTTCTTCCGTTCCTCATTGTCGTTGTTCTTTTCGAGCTTTTGCCGCTTCTGATGCTCATTATCGACAGTTTTGGTTCGGACGCAGATAAAACCGTTCTCTTTACCCTCGAGAACTATAAAAAAATCTTTACTACTCTCAGCTATCAGACTGCAATCAAAAACAGCCTTATAATTACGCTTGTATCCACCGTTGCAGGAATCGTGATCGCATTCCTCGGTGCTCAGGCTGCTCATAACTCCCGCGGAAAATTCAGAAACGCGTTTATGACTATTCTTAATATGACTTCCAACTTTGCGGGTGTTCCGCTTGCATTTGCTTATATGATCATTATCGGTAATGCGGGTGTTCTTAAACAGATTGCAAACGTTTACGGAATTGAATTTATTCAGAATTTTGACCTTTATTCCAGCAGCGGTCTTATTCTTATGTATGTATATTTCCAGATTCCGCTTTCAACCCTTCTTCTTATTCCTGCATTCAACGGAATAAGAAAGGAATGGCAGGAAGCTAATATGCTCCTTGGCGGAAACAGCAGTACATTCTGGTTTAAAGTCGGAATTCCTGTTCTTATACCCAGTATCTTCGGAACCATCAGCGTTCTTTTTGCAAACGCACTTTGCGCATACGCGACTGCATATGCACTTCTTATGAACAACTTCTCCTTGCTGCCGGTCAATATTTCTGCGGCGTTCACGGGTGATATCAGAAGCCAGCCTTCTCTTGGTGCAGCGCTTTCTGTTGTAATGATGGTCCTTATGTGCGCGGTAATTCTTATTGACAACTACGTCGTCAAAAAGACGACAAGCTGGAAAACGAGGTGAGCGATATGAATAAATTGACTAAAGTTTATGCTAATATCGTAATGACCTGTGTTATCGTATGGCTCCTTATCCCGCTTGTTGCAACCATTATTTATTCTCTGTTCAAAGACTGGACGGGAATTATCCCCACGGGATTTACTCTTGAGAACTATGTTACCATTTTCTCAAATCCAAAATTCCTTACGGCGATTTATCAGACTATTCTTCTTTGCATTGTTCCGATAGTTCTTACTATCATTCTTGTTCTTCTTGCACTTTTTGTTGTTACGATCTATTTCCCGAACCTTGAGAAATATCTCCAGATTCTCTGCATGATTCCCTATACTATCCAGGGCGTTATTCTTTCCGTATCCATTCTTTCTCTCTACGGAAAAAGCGGAACGATCCTTGGCGAAAGAATGGTAATGCTTATCGGTGCATACTGCATCATCATTCTTCCGCATATCTATCAGGGCATCAGAAACAGCATGCATGCAGTAAATATGCCGATGCTTCTTGAAGCGGCTGAAATGCTCGGCGCAAGCAAGCTTTATGCTTTCTTCCGGGTAATCGTTCCTAACATTATAACCGGTATTACCGTATCCTCTCTTCTTGCGGTCGGAATCCTTTTCGGTGACTATGTTATCATCAGAAACCTTTCCGGAAGCGGTACGACCAACGTTCAGGTATTCCTTTACCAGACTATGAAATATTCGAGTGCGGAGTCCTCTGCAGTATTTGTAGTTATCATGCTTATGACTTTTGCGATAACTGCCCTTGTTCTTTTCCTCCAAAGCCGCAACAAACTCGAAAAAATCCAAAAAGAAGGGAGATAAGCAGTAATGTCTTATATTCGTTTTGAAAATTTAAATAAATCTTTCGGAGATAACCATGTTCTGAAAGATATTAATCTTGACGTTGAAAAGGGCGAGCTTGTAACCCTTCTCGGTCCTTCCGGATGCGGAAAATCAACTCTTCTTCGCTGCCTTTCCGGCCTTGAACAGGTAACCAGCGGTAAAATTTATCTCGATGGGGAAGACATTACCGACGTAAGCCCCCGCGACCGCGGAATCGGAATGGTTTTCCAGCAGTATTCTCTTTTCCCGAACATGAGTGTTAGAGATAACGTTGCTTTCGGTCTTAAAATGAAAAAAGTCCCGAAAGAGGAGATCGATGCAAAAGTAAAACATATGCTCGAGATCGTAGGCCTTTCCGATAAGATCGACCAGTTCCCGATGCAGCTTTCCGGCGGCCAGCAGCAGCGTGTTGCTCTCGCAAGAGCTATCGTTACCGAGCCGAAAGTTCTTCTTCTTGACGAACCTCTTTCCGCAATAGATGCTCTTCTTCGTCATAATCTCCAGATCGAGATCAGAAGAATCCAGAAAGAACTCAACATTACAACCATCTTCGTAACCCATGACCAGGATGAAGCAATGGTTATGTCCGATACCATTCATCTTTTCAATGCAGGTCATATTGAACAATCCGGTACTCCTGTTGATCTTTATACCAAACCCGCAACCAAGTTTACCGCTTCCTTTATCGGTAACTATAATCTCCTCAGCGCTGAAAAATTCGGCAACGCATGCGGCGAACAGATCGATTGCCAGGATGTTGCAATCAGACCTGAAATCGTTAAGATCAGCAAAGAACCCGTCGAAGGCGACAACTGTTATCAGCTTAAAGGAACCATCACCAGCTTTATTTCCCACGGAAATGTTATCCGCTTCCGCGTTGAAAATGAAAACGTATGGCTCAACTCCGACGTTGTATTTGAACGTGAACTTGCCTTTGCTGAAGGCGACGAAGTTTATGTTTCTATTGAAAAAGACCTTGTAATAAAGCTTTAACAGCATTATAATTAAGGCGAAGCATTGCCGGGAAGTGTAGTTGCTTCCCGGCAAGTTTTATATGAAAAATAATATTTTTTTGGAGGCAGTTATGACAAAGATTTATGCTCATCGTGGTTTTTCCGAAAAATATCCTGAAAATACAATGCTCGCTTTCAGAAAGGCAGCAGAAATCGGTGCGGAAGGAATAGAGATAGACGTTCATCTTACAAAAGACGGCGAACTTGTTGTAATGCATGATGAAAACACTATACGCACCACCGGTGTTGATGCACTTATCAAGGATCTTACCCTTGAGGAATTCAAAGCACTCGATGCAGGTTATATTAAAAAAGGCCAGTTTGAATTTGAAGCACCGCCTACGCTTCGCGAGGTTTTTGAACTTATGGCAGAAACCGGCCTTGAATGCAATATCGAAATTAAGAGCGGCGTTTTTGAATATAAGGGAATAGAAAGAAAAGTTCTTGCTCTTATGGATGAATTCGGTCTTCGCGATAAAATCATCATCAGCTCTTTTAATCATTTTACCTGCACCCGTTTTAAAGAACTTGCTCCGGACGTAAAATGTGGTTTTCTTGAAGAAAGCTGGCTTATTTATCCCGGTGCATACACAAGAGCAAGGGGAGTTGAATGCTTCCATCCGTTCTTCAACTGTCTCAACCATGAAAACATGCAGGATCTTCGCAATAACGGAATTGAAATCAATGCGTGGACCATCAATGACGAAGATGATATGAGAAAAGCTCTTAAACTCCAGCTTGAGATTGCAATTACAAACTGTCCGGAAAGATTCCTTGAAATAAGAAAGGAAGTATGCGGCGAATGATGCGTGTTGCACATAGAGGACTTGCGGGCCTCTATCCTGAAAATACAATGATCGCATTTGAAAAATGCCTCGAGTATGCTCTGGAAGCCATTGAAATGGATGTTCAGATGACAAAGGATGGGGAACTTGTTGTTTTTCATGATGAGGAAGTTTCCCGTACTACAGGTGCAAAGGGCTGGGTCAAAGATATGACCCTTGCGGAAATGCGTGAGCTGGATCCATCCAACGGATTTGATATCCATGACCAGAAAGTCCCGACTCTTGATGAGTATTTTGATCTTGTTCAGGATAAGGATCTTGTGACCTTTGTTGAACTTAAAAACAGCTTCATTACATACGATGGAATGGAAGAAAAGGTGCTTGAATGCATCGACAGACATGACCTTCGTAAAAAGGTGATAATCTATTCCGCAAACCATTACTCCGTAATGAAGTTTAAAGCCATGGCGCCGGATATTGAGATATGTTTTCCGTTTGATAACTGGATTTTTGATTACGGCGAATACTGTGAAAAGCGCAATGTTACCATAACTATTCCATACCACTTTGCACTTACGCAGGAAATCATGGACGATTTCCATAAACATGGTGTAAAGGTTTATCCCTGGACAGTGGATGAACCGGAAGAAATGCGCCGGATGCTCGATATGGGCGCCGACGGAATGCTTACCAACAGGGTGGACTTGCTTACAGAACTTAAATAAACAAAAAATCCCGCCAAATGGCGGGATTTTTTATTGCCGGGTATTTATCTTCCGAAAAGTTTTGCAAGGGGCTCAATGACCTTTTTAAGGTCTGCAATGGCCTCATTAAGAGTTTCGATATCTATCTTGTTTACGTTCTCAAGAGCTGCATCCACGCCTTCAAGAGCTTGCTTAAGGGCGTCGCCGCTTTCTTCGATAAGTGCGTTTGCATTGGTAAGAAGCTCGGTAATGTGGGATTCTTCAAGTATGGTATTAAGTTCATGTGTAAGAACGGTTATTTCATCGATCGCGGTATTTGCTTCTTCAAGAACACCGCCTATCTGGATGCTGAGAACAAGAAGAACGATAGCGACAACAAGCATAAGGGCAGAAACAATGATGGTTTGCTTTTTTACCCAGGTTGTCTGTTTTTCAAGAAGAGCCGTTTGTTTAAGGCTTTCTTCGTAAATAAGTTTCTGAAGATTTTCTTCGTTTGCGGGAATATCGATTATATTGTTTTCCATTTGTCTGCCTCCTTTATGTAACGATATCGACTATTCCGAAAGAAAGTATGCCCATTATTATTCCGCAGGCTATAACGCCGAGCAAAATAGCGAAAGAGGATTTCCATACCCGAAGCTGAAGAAGAGTTGCGATCAAAGATGCACTCCAGGCTCCTGTTCCGGGAATTGGAAAAGCGGTAAAAAGCAAAAGACCGAGAAATTCAACATTATCAACGGTTTTTGATTTTTTATTGCCGTGATCGATTATCTTCTGGAATATCCAGCCGATTTTATCAATTTTTGAAAGATAAACAAGAATCGTTTTTGCAAACTTTATAAGAAAAGGAACGGGAAGAATATTTCCAATAATGCAACAAATCAAAGAAGGGAGAAAGGGCATTTCCGCAACGGCGGCATAGACCATGGCTCCTCTAAGTTCAATAAGAGGCACCATGGAAATCAAGAATAAATAGAGATAATCTATCATAAAAAATCACGTCCGATATTTTTTATATATATTTTAAATGAAATAGTCTCAATTGTAAAGAAATAAATAATAAAAACTCTTTTAATTATATTCAATTTGTGCTATTATTAATCTGTATTTTTATGACCGGGAGGCTATTATGAAAAAACTTCTTTCTATTTTACTTGCTGTTATGATGATTGTCGCAATGTTTGCCGGATGTTCCGAAGAGCCGGAAGAGGTTATCACCGATAACGAAAACCCCGGAGAAAACAGCGGAATCGTTGTTGAATCCCTTAATAAAACCATTACTGCCGTTGTTTATGACCGCGGCGAAGACGAACCCTATGATGAAACTTTCTGGAACGGTATAAAAGAAAACTTTGAAAAAGCAAACCAGGGTGTAACCGTAAACCTTATTTTCACAAAAGATGCAGGCTATGAAGTCCGCGAAAGAATCCTTTCCGGAAACTCTCCGGATTTTGTTTTCCTTCCTTCCTATGAGGAAAGCGGTGTTACAGAGGCTCTTGTTAAAGATAAAGCTTTTTATCCTCTTACCGCTCTTGAAGAAAGTATGTATGCTCCCAAAGGCGCAATGGAAAACAACATTTGCAAGCCTTATGAGGACGGCGTTACTTATATTGCTCCCGCAATGCGCAAAGATATCGGTCTTATTTATAATACCGAATTCCTTTCCGAAAACGGTTTTTCCGTTCCCAAAACCTGGGATGATTTTATTTCCATTGCAGAAGCTTGCAAAAATAAAAACTTCTCTTTCTTCACCTATGCAGGTGCAGAACCGGACGAATTTGTTGATATCTTTGCAGCAGCTCTTGTTCCGGTAATCGGTGCAGCAGAGATGGATAAACTTCTTGACTGTGACGAAGAAGCATGGAAAAACGAAAACATCAAAACCTTTGTTGAAAAAATTGAAAAGATAACAAAACTTGTTGCTTCCGGAAGCAGCACCAAAACAAAAGAAGATACCCTTGAGCTTCTTGAAGATAAAAAAGTTCTTTTCGTTTACGGAAACAGCGATGACCTTGAAGAACTCAACAAGGACGAAAATAAATATTCCATGACCGCTTTTCCGTCCCTTTCCGGTGAAAACGTAAACATCATCAGTTTCTCCGAAATGTATATTCCTGTTGAAGCAAAAGAACCGGAACTTGCAATCAAGTTTATGGAACAGATTTATTTTGATGCTTCCGCAGCATCCGATCTTAACAACAACTTCTTTGCTGCTGATTTTGAGGAAAAAGCAGCTGATAACGCAACACTTTCCGATGAGTTCTGCAAACTTATCGTTGATGTTTTCAAAGGCAACGTAACTTCTGAAAAATTCGGCGAAAAGATGCTTGAATATATCGAGGAATATTGATATCACAAACTCAAAAGGAGACATAAAATAAATGGATAAACCTAAATTTTATATAACAACTGCTATTGCATATACTTCAAGAAAGCCTCATATCGGAAACAGCTATGAGATCGTTCTTACCGATGCTATTGCAAGATATAAAAGAATGCAGGGATATGACGTATTTTTCCTTACCGGTACCGATGAGCACGGCCAGAAAATCGAAAAATATGCGGCTGATGCCGGAATGACTCCCAAAGAATATGTTGATAAAGTTTCCGGAGAAATCAGAGAGATCTGTGATACCCTCAATACCACATACGATCATTTCATCAGAACCACCGATGATTATCATGAAAAGACCGTACAGAAGATATTTAAAAAACTTTATGATCAGGGCGACATTTATAAGAGCGAATATGAGGGTCTTTATTGCACCCCCTGCGAATCTTTCTGGACCGAAAGTCAGCTTGTTGACGGAAAATGCCCCGACTGCGGCCGAGAAGTAATTAAAGCAAAAGAGGAAGCATACTTCCTCCGTCTTTCCAAATATCAGAAACAGCTTGAGGAATTTATTGAAAGCAACGAAAACTTCATATATCCCGAAGCACGTAAAAAAGAAATGCTCAACAACTTCATCAAACCCGGTCTTCAGGATCTCTGTGTTTCCAGAACCTCTTTTAAATGGGGTATACCTGTAACTTTTGATGATAAACATGTTATCTATGTTTGGATAGATGCTCTTTCCAACTATATCACCGCTCTCGGATATGATCCCGACGGCAGTTCTGAACTGTATAAGAAATACTGGCCTGCTGATGTGCATATTATCGGTAAGGACATCGTAAGATTCCACACCATTTACTGGCCGATTATGCTCATGGCTCTCGGTGAGCCTCTGCCTAAACAGGTTTACGGCCATCCCTGGCTCCTCTTCGGTGAAGATAAAATGTCCAAATCCCGCGGTAACGTAATCTATGCAGACGACCTTACCAAAGTATTCGGCGTTGATGCAGTCCGCTATTATCTTCTTACAGAAATGCCCCATGCAAATGACGGTTCCATCACTTATGAAGCTATGATCGACCGTTTCAATACCGACCTTGCTAACACTCTTGGCAACCTTGTTAACCGTACTGTTGCAATGCAGAACAAATACTTTGGCGGTGTTATTCAGTCCGGCGATTTTGGCGGAGAATTTGACGACGACCTTAAAGCAACTGCAAAAAAAGCAATCGAAGGTTTCGATAAAAATCTTTCCGAATACAAAATGAGCGATGCAATAGACTGCATCATGGATCTTGCAAGAAGATGCAATAAATATATCGACGAAACCATGCCCTGGGCTCTTGCAAAAGACGAAACGAACAAAGAAAGACTCGGAACAGTTCTTTATAACCTTCTTGAAGGAATCCGCATTCTCTCCGTTCTTATTGCTCCTATCATGCCCGATACCACCGCAAAAATCGCAGAACAGCTCGGAATCGAAGTTCAGACTTATGAAAGCATCCAGAATTTCGGCGGTCTTGAATCCGGAAAGAGCGTTGGTACCGCAACTCCTCTTTTCTCCAGAATAGACGGAGAAAAACTTATTGCTGAACTTGAAGCTGCACACAAAGCACAGCTTGAGGCGGAAAAAGCAGCTGAAAAACCTGCTATTGAACTTCAGCCCGAAATTGCTATCGATGATTTTACGAAAGTTGAACTTCGCGTTGCAAAGATCCTTGAATGCGAAAAAGTTCCGAAAGCAAAAAAACTTTATAAGATTCAGCTTGACGACGGAATGGGCGGACGCCAGATAGTTTCCGGTATTGCACAGCATTACACCCCGGATGAGCTTATCGGCAAAAAAATAGTTGTTGTTGCAAACCTTAAACCCGCAAAACTCTGTGGAGTTGAATCCTGCGGAATGCTTCTTGCAGGCGACAGGGAAGATGGTTCTGTTTGCGTAACCTTCATCGATGATTCCGTACCGGTAGGAACGAGGCTTCATTGATGGAATACAGAGGAATCTTTGATACTCATGCTCATTATGACGATGAAAGATTTAATGAGGATCGCGACACCGTGCTCGGCAGCCTTGCTGAGCACGGCGTTTCCTTGGTAGTGGATCCGGCATGTGATATTGAATCCTGCGTAAAGACCCTTGAACTTTCATCGAAATATGACTTTATTTATTCTGCGGTGGGAGTTCATCCTCATTCTGCGGAAAGCGACGGAAACGGCGACTGGCTTTTGAAAGTTGCTGATTTTTCCAAAAATAAAAAGGTCGTTGCCATCGGCGAGATAGGTCTTGACTATCACTATGATTTTTCCCCAAGGGAAAAACAGATAGAAGTTTTTTCAAAACAGCTTGCTCTTGCAAACGATCTTGATCTTCCGGTAATAATCCACGACAGAGAAGCCCATGCGGATACCCTTGAACTTGTAAAAAAATTCCGTCCCAAGGGAATAATTCATTGCTTTTCCGGTTCTGCAGAAACAGCAAAAGAATTTATAAAACTTGGAATGTATATCGGATTTACAGGTTCTGTAACGTTTAAAAACGCCAATAAGCTTCTGCTTGCTGCACAGGCTGTTCCGGAGGACAGAATCCTTTTGGAAACAGACTGTCCTTATATGGCTCCGGTTCCTTACCGTGGTCAGAGATGCGACAGTACGCTTATTCCGGCAACGGCGGAACGCCTTGCGGAAATAAGAGGAACGGATGCACAAACGCTTATTGATAGGACAAGAGAAAACGGATGCCGTGTTTACGGTATAAATGCGGAGGAAATAAAATGAGAATAAGAAGAAAACCCTGGGCAAGACCTGAACTTGCCGAATGGGAAAATTGCATAGATGTTCCGGCGGAAAACAGAGGAAAATGGCATTCTGTTTTTAAAAATGATGCTCCGCTTATGATAGAACTCGGCTGTGGAAAAGGCGGATTTATTTCAAAACTTGCGGTAGCTCATCCGGAAACCAACTTTATTGCCGTTGACATCAAAAGTGAAATGCTCGGTCTCGCAATGCGCAATATAAAACGCGAATACGCTGCGGCAAACAGAGAAGTGGATAACGTATATATTTTCAGCCAGGAAATCATGCTTATTAACAAAGTTTTTTCTGCAGAAGATAAGTGCGACAGAATCTATATCAACTTCTGCAATCCATGGCCGAAAACACATGACCACAAAAAACGCCTTACTCATAACAATCAGCTTATGCAGTACCGCGAATTTCTTAAAGATGGAGGAGAAATCAGATTTAAAACCGATAACGATGATCTTTTCCTTTCATCAAAGAGATATTTTACCGAATGCGGTTTTGAACTTACCTACGTTACCGAAGACCTTCATAACTCCGGTTTTGATGATAATATTGAAACGGAGCATGAAAAAATGTTTTCGGAGCAGGGAATACCGATAAAATTCCTTATCGCTAAAAAATTAACGGTCAATCCCTTCGAAATCGAGGCCAGTGACGTCGAAAATAAGGCCAGTCAGCTTGAAAATGATGCCGATCAGCCACAAAATATGAACAAAAACTAGAAAATCTTGTTTTCGGGTAAAAATATACCAAAAATCATTGACATTTAATGATATATGGTATAAAATATTATTAGCACTCAAAAACTTTGAGTGCTAAACGATTGCTAATCAATAAATAACATATATTTAGGAGGATTTCCAATGAACGTAAAACCCCTTGGAGACAGAGTTGTTATTAAAATGGTAGACTATGAAGAAAAAACCAAAGGCGGTCTTTTCATCACAGCTAACGCACAGGATAAACCTGAAATTGCAGAAGTTATTGCTGTTGGCCCCGGCGGCGTTGTTGACGGAAAAGAAGTTAAAATGCAGCTTAAAGTTGGCGACCATGTAATCATGGGTAAATATGCTGGCACCAATGTCAAAATTGACGGTGAAGAAATCATTATCCTCTCTCAGAACGACATCCTTGCCGTTGTTGAAGACTGATTTTAATTTTAGTTAATTATTTTCGGAGGTAATTATATATGGCAAAACAGATGCTCTATGGCGATGACGCAAGACGTGCCCTCCAGGCAGGTATCGATCAGCTCGCCAATACCGTAAAAATCACCCTTGGCCCCAAAGGCTGTAACGTAGTTCTCGATAAAAAATTCGGAACTCCTATGATTTGCAACGACGGTGTTACCATCGCAAAAGAAATCTCCCTTCCGGATCCTTTCCAGAACATGGGTGCACAGATTGTTAAAGAAGTTGCTGAAAAAACCAACGACGCAGCCGGTGACGGTACCACCACCGCAACCATCCTTGCACAGGCTCTTGTTCGCGAAGGTATGAAAAACGTAACCGCCGGTGCAAACCCCATGCTCGTAAAACGCGGCATTCAGAAAGCTGTTGATGTTGCAACCGAAGCAGTTCTCGGCAATGCAAAAGCTGTTTCCGGTTCTCAGGATATCGCAAGAGTTGCAACCATCTCCTGCGGTGATCCCGAACTCGGTGAACTCATTGCAAAAGCAATGGAAAAAGTAACTACCGACGGTATCATCACCGTTGAAGACAGCAAAACCGCAAACACCTATATTGAAGTTGTTGAAGGTATGGAATTTGACCGCGGCTACCTTTCTCCCTATATGGTAACTGACGCAGATAAAATGGTCGCAATCATCGAAGACTGCTCCATTCTTCTTGTTGAAAAGAAGATTTCTTCTTTCCAGGAGCTTGTTCCGATTCTTGAACAGACCATGAAAGCAGGCAAAAAACTCCTTATCGTTGCTGAAGATATCGACGGCGACGCTCTTACCAACCTCATCGTCAACAAACTCCGCGGAACCCTTAACGTATGCTGCGTAAAAGGCCCCGGCTTTGGCGACAGAAGAAAAGAAATGCTTCTCGATATCGCTGCACTTACCGGTGCAACCCTTGTTTGCGATGATATCGGCCTCAACCTTTCCGAAGTTAAACTTAACCACCTTGGTTTTGCAAAGAAAGTTAAAGTTGACAAAGATAAAACCCTTATCGTTGACGGTGCAGGCTCCAAAGAGGAGATCCAGGGACGTATCGCTGTTATCAAAGCTTCCTATGAAACCGCTCACAGCGATTATGACCGTGAAAAACTTCAGGAAAGACTTGCAAAACTTGTTGGCGGCGTTGCAGTTGTTAAATGCGGTGCAGCAACCGAAACCGAAGCAAGAGAAAAGAAACTCCGTATTGAGGACGCTCTTAACGCAACCAAAGCAGCAGTTGAAGAGGGTATCGTAGCAGGCGGCGGTGTTGCTCTTGTTAACGTAATCAGCGAAGTTGAAAAACTTCTTGCACATACTTCCGGCGATGAGAGAACCGGTGTTTCCATCGTAGTTCGTGCTCTTGAAGAACCTATGCGCCAGGTCGCTATCAACGCAGGTCTTGATGGTTCCGTTGTTGTTGATAAAGTCCGCCGTTCCAGAAAAGTAGGTTATGGCTTCAACGTATTCACCGAAGAATTTACCGATATGATCGAAGCCGGTGTTGTTGACCCTGTAAAAGTAACCCGCAGCGCACTTAATAACGCAGCGTCCGTTGCAGCAATGGTTCTTACCACCGAAAGCCTTGTAACTGAAATCCCCGAATATCAGGGCAGATTCATCAACGAGGTCCAGGAAAAAATGCACCAGGTTCCGAAACCCTCCGGCAACTGGTAATCAATAGTTTTATTGAACTTAAAAAGGCTTCCGAAAATGGAAGCCTTTTTGTTTTGTTGAATAAATCAATCATACATGATAAAATATGTTCTGGGGGTGATTTATATGGTTAATATTGAAGTCTGGATGGACGACTTTATTACTGCTTTGGATGAAATTTTCGGAGAAAGAGTTTACTTTGTCGGTCTGCAAGGAAGCTATGCCAGAGGAGAAGCAACTGAAACAAGCGATATCGATACAGTGGTAATTCTTGATGAATTTTCTGCCGACGATATCAAAAAATATAACGCCATGCTGGATAGCTTGCCGAACAGAGAACTTATCTGCGGATTCATTTCCGGAAAAGAAGAAATTCTTAACTGGGAACCCTCTGATCTTTTTCAGTTTTATCATGACACGAAATCTATAAAAGGCAGCCTTGATGAACTTCTTACCAAAATTGATACAGAATCCGTCAGAAGAGCAATAAAAATTCAGGTTTGCAATATTTATCACGGCTGTGTTCATAATATGCTCCATGAAAAAGATGCGGGAATTCTTAAAGGTCTTTATAAATCTGCTTCTTTTGCTGTTCAGGCAATCTGCTTTATGAAAACGGGAAAATATATAACCAGACAGAAAGATTTATTTGAATTTGTTTCGCCGGATGAGCAGGAAATAACACAAATTTTCATAAATCTGAAAAAAGGCGGACCGGTTGATTTTGAAATGATGTCAATTAAACTTTTTGATTGGTCTAAGAAATGGATAAATAAATTGAAATGAAAAAAATCCCTGCGGTTTTCCGCAGGGATTTTTTTAATATTTAATTCGCATAAAACCTTTGCATCCCATCTCTGAATAGGGAAGGAAGCCGCAGGCTTTATAAAAAGCGGTAGTTTTTTCGGTATTATCCGTTGCAAGTTCGATTTGATAAACATCGGGATAGCATTCGAGCATCGTTTCAACAAGCTTTTTACCGATACCTTTATGCCGATATTCCGGTAAAACAAGAATATCCTGAATGAAAACGATTGAGTATCCGTCGCCGACGGCACGGATTATTCCGACGAGCTTTTCTCCATCGTGAGCACCAAGGATTTTGAGTGAATGCTCAAATGCGTGCTCAAGCATTTTGGGCCTTTCGGTATATGAGCACCAGCCAACGCTTTTGTATAAATTTAAAATTTCGTTTTTGTCATAGTTTTTATATTCTTTTATTGTAATATACATATATTTCTCCTTTAAAATTTTATTTAAAAGAGAACGAAACGCAATCTCATGGTTGTAACCTCCAGATATATAATAAAAAAGCCGCCTAAAAGGCGGCTTTTGTTCGCTTATTCTTTAACTTCACCAAGCTGACGGTCAAGCCATGCAGCTGCAAGATCAAGAGCGGCATAAAGTCCGTCGCGCTCTGCACGTTTGATTACCATTTCAGTAGGAGCAGCGTTTGGGTCAGTAGACATCATCTGAAGGGTGATGTGACCGGCAACTTCGGTTCCTGCAGACTCAACGGTGCTGTTGATCTGAAGCATAACAACGTATGCATCACGCATATCTCCATAATAAAGAATTTTTTTACTGCGAACAAGGGGACGTCCCTTGTAGGTCATAAACTGTTCAGACATAAAATCCTCCAAAAATCAATCGTTAAGATAGTTTTTCACCAGAATCTGAAGAAGCTCGTCACGGTCGATGCGGCGGATAAGGCTTCTTGCGTTGTTATGGGTGGTGACATAAGTAGGGTCTTCGGAAAGGATATATCCGACTATCTGGTTGATGGGGTTGTATCCTTTCTGGCGGAGAGCATCATAAACAGTTGTAAGAATCGCTTTTATCTCTTTTTCTTTATCTTCACGAATAGAAAAGGAAATGGTAGGTTCGTTCACGGAAAATCCTCCTCTCAATTTTTGCGCCATGCAAAACGTAAAATTATCACACATATATTCTACATCAAAATTCATTTTATAGCAAGAGAAGAATGATAAAAAATTATTAATTTTATAAAAGAATATCTTGTTTTTGTATATGAAAAAAATTTTATATATGATATAATAATTTTGTATAAATTTGGCGGATTTTGTTTAATCAGCCGAAAAAAGTCAACGTGGGGGTATTTTATGGCAAAACTTTATTTTAAATACGGCGCCATGGGAAGTTCAAAATCTGCCCAGGCACTTATTGCAAAATATAACTATGAAGAACGCGGAATGAAAGTTTGGCTTATTAAACCTAAGACAGATACAAGGGACGGAGCAGAGATTATCAAATCGAGAATCGGCCTTTATGCTGTTGCGGAACAGATAGGTTCCGAAGACAGCATAAAAGAACTCTTTGCAAAACATGATGACTGCAATGTTATTATTGCGGATGAGTCACAGTTTCTTGCTCCGGCCCAGATTGATGAGCTGAGAGATATCGTTGATCAGATGAATATTCCGGTCATGTGCTTCGGTCTTAGAACAGACTTTGTTACAAAACTTTTCCCGGGAAGCATGCGTCTTTTTGAAGTCGCTGATTCGATCACTGAAATCAAAACCATCTGTGACTGCGGAGCAAAAGCAACCGTAAATGCAAGAATGGATGACAACGGAAAAATTGTTACTGCCGGCGACCAGATCTGCCTTGGCGGAAATGACAGATATATTGCGATGTGTCACAAATGCTGGAAAAAAGCCATCGCAGAACAGAAATAAGGAGGAAAATTGTTATGGCAACACCACATATCAGCGCAAACCAGGGGGATTTTGCAAAAACCGTTCTTATGCCGGGAGATCCCCTTCGTTCCAAATTTATTGCAGAAACCTATCTTGAAAATGCACGCCTTGTAAATAACGTACGCGGAGTACAGGGATATACCGGTACATATAAAGGTGTTCCGGTTTCTGTTATGGCAAGCGGCATGGGTATGCCTTCCATGGCACTTTACAGCTATGAGCTTTTTAATTTTTACGACGTTGATAACATCATCCGTGTTGGCTCCGCCGGCGGTATTGTTCCTTATGTAAATATGAGAAGCGTTGTTATAGCACAGGGCGCATGCTATGACTCCAACTATGCAAATAACTTTGGCCTCCCCGGAACTTTTGCTCCCATTTCAGACTATAGCCTTCTTTCTGCATGTGTTGAAACCGCAAAAGAAAAAGGCGTTGATTACAATGTCGGCAATATCGTTTCTTCCGATATTTTCTATAATGATGATGTTCATGAAGATATTATCGGAAGACCTGCTTTTGAACGCTGGGCAAATATGGGCGTTCTTGCAACCGAAATGGAATCTGCAGCTCTCTTTATGAATGCAGCAAGAGCAGGCAAAAAAGCTCTTTCTGTCTGCACTATTTCCGACAGCCTTGTAACAGGCGAAGCTATAAGTGCGGATGAAAGACAGACTTCCTTCCATGATATGATTACTCTTGTTCTTGATACCGTTGTTAAAATCAGCACCCAGGAGTGATACAAATGCGTCTTTATGACATTATTGAGAAAAAACGCGACGGTTTTGAGCTTTCGGATGAAGAGATAAAATTCTTTATCGGCGGATATGTTGACGGAACAGTTCCGGAATATCAGATTTCTGCGCTTTTAATGGCAATATTTTTCCGCGGAATGAACGATAGGGAAATAACGACCCTTACGCATACAATGATGCATTCCGGTGATATTGTTGACCTTTCAGAATTTGGAAGCGTTACCGTTGATAAACACAGCACCGGCGGTGTTGGTGATAAAACAAGCCTTATTGTTGCGCCGATAGTTGCATCTCTTGGCGGAATAATGGCAAAAATGTCCGGAAGGGGACTGGGCCATACCGGCGGAACCGTTGATAAACTTGAATCCATTCCTGGATTTGATACCGGAATCAGCAGCGAAGCTTTTCTTGAACAGGTAAGAAAAGTCGGTGTTGCGGTTATAGGTTCCACAAAAAATCTTGCTCCGGCGGATAAAAAACTTTATGCTCTGCGTGATGTTACTGCAACGGTAAACAGCATCCCGCTTATAGCTTCAAGCATTATGAGCAAAAAGCTTGCGGCCGGTGCTCATAACATCGTGCTCGATGTTAAAATCGGCAGCGGAGCGTTTTTAAAAGATGAAGAAGAGGGAAGACTTCTTGCGGAAAAAATGGTCAATATCGGAAAAAACAGCGGAAGAAATATCGCTGCTGTTATTACTGATATGGACCGTCCTCTCGGTTTTGCAGTAGGCAATTCTGTTGAAGTGCTCGAAGCAGTAAGCGTGCTCAAATGCGAAAAGATTGATGATCTTTATACTGTTTGTAAGGCGCTCGCATCCAATCTTCTTTCTCTTTGCCATGGATGGAGTATTGAAGAAAGTGAAGCAAAAGTAGACGAAGTTATTAAAAACGGAACTGCTCTTGAAACTTTCAAAAACTGGATTTCTGCACAGGGAGGAGATATTTCGTTTGTTGATGAACCTTCCGTGCTCGGAAAAACTGATTTTGAAATTGAGATCACAGCACAGCAGGATGGATATATTTCCGGAATGGATGCGGCAATGATTGGAAAAACAGCCTCGGTGCTCGGCGCAGGAAGAGAAACTCTTGATGATGTTATCGACCATACTGCCGGAATAATTCTTAAGAAGAAAACCGGCGATGCTGTTAAAAAAGGCGAAGTTATTGCTGTATTTCTCACCTCAAAAGAGGATAAAATTGAAACGGCAAAAAATATGTTTGCTTCTGCTGTTGAATTCAGCACCGAAAAACCGAAAGATAAACCGCTCATATACGGAATTGTAAAATAAGAGGATGGTGTGATTTTATGTTTGTTATTGGTATTGCGGGAGGAACCGGAAGCGGTAAAACAACATTTACAGAAAATCTTGTAGAAATGTTTAAAGATGATGTGACCGTTATCCATCACGATAACTATTACAATGTTCTTGACCATCTTTCTTATGAAGAAAGATGTAAGGTCAATTATGATCATCCGGATTCTTTCGACACGGCTCTTATGATAGAACATATCAAAAAGCTTAAAAACGGCGAAACAGTTGAAGAACCGGTTTATGACTATACTGTACATAACAGGGATAAAACAAAAACCATTACTCTTGAACCGACCAAAATACTTATTATTGACGGTATTCTTATTTTTGAGAACAAAGATCTTTGTGATATTATGGATCTTAAGATCTTTGTTGATACCGATGCGGATGTCCGTCTTGGAAGAAGGATTCTTCGCGATATTACCGAAAGGGGAAGAAGCGTCGAATCCGTTCTTACCCAGTATGAAACCACAGTTAAACCCATGCACGACAAATATGTTGAACCAAGCAAAAAAAATGCCGATATAGTTATTCTTGAGGGAGGCAGAAATAAGGCTGCCATCGATCTTTTTGCTGGTTATATCCGTGAATATCTTAAAAATAATTAAAAAATGCAAAAAACGCACCCCAAAAGGTGCGTTTTTTGATGTTTATTTTGCAAAATTTTGGTGTTTAGTAATAAATTGACTTGAATTATTTTATGTAACATGATATATTAAAAGTACTGTGAACAAAATTTACACAGGGAGGAAAAACAAATGAAAAAAATCATCGCACTTGTTCTCGCAATGGTAATGGTTCTCTCTTTCGCAGCCTGCGGCAACGAAGGCAACGAAAATGCAGGAGACTATGCCGTAGCAATGGTTACCGACTATGGTGATATCACCGACCAGTCTTTCAACCAGACCACCTATGAAGCATGCAAAGAGTTCTGCGAAGCTGAAGGCGTAAACTTCTCTTACTTCAAACCCGCATCTGACTCTGACGAAGACCGTATTGCACAGATCGAAAACGCAATCGACCAGGGTTACAATGTAGTAGTTCTTCCCGGTTTTGCATTTGCTAACGCAATCATTGCAACCGCAGACAACTATCCTGAAGTAAAATTCGTAGCTCTTGACGTTTCTGAATTCGACCTTACCGGCAACGGCTGGACCATTCCTGAAAACGTATACTCCGCAGTATACCAGGAAGAAATCTCCGGTTACTTTGCAGGTTACGCAGCAGTAAAACTCGGTTACACCGAACTCGGTTACTGCGGCGGTATGGCTGTTCCTGCAGTTCTCAGATTTGGTTATGGCTTCCTTCAGGGCGCAGACGCAGCAGCAGTTGAAACCGGTGCTGACGTAAGCGTTGTTTGGGGCTATGCAAACCAGTTCTATGGTGACGCAGACGTTACTGCAGTTATGGATACCTGGTACGGCGAAGGCACCGAACTCGTATTCGCATGCGGCGGCGGTGTTTACACCTCTGTAGCTGAAGCAGCAGCAAAAGTTGACGGCAAAGTTATCGGCGTTGACGTTGACCAGGCTGCCATCATTGATGGTCTTTATGGCGAAGGCATGACCGTAACTTCTGCAATGAAAGGTCTTGCTCCTACCGTTAAAACTGTTCTTGCAAGAATCCTTGCAGGTGAATTCGAAGGCGGCGTAGTTGAAAACCTCGGTCTCGTTTCCGAAAATTCCGAAGAAAACTATGTACAGCTTCCGGCTTCCACTCAGTGGTCCGATGGCTTCACTGAAGATGATTACAATGCTCTCGTAGCAGCAATCTACAACGGCGAAATCGTTGTTAACAACGACATCGAAATCGCTCCTGCTGATAACTGCACTGTTATCACTGTTGAAGATCTCGGTAACATCAAATAATTTTATCACAGTATTTAAAAGAAGACAGGCTTAGGCCTGTCTTCTTTTTTTGTTTGTTTTTACACAAATTCATCTTGTATTTGGTCGGAATATGTAGTATTATTATTATAATTATAAGTCATATACAGGAGGGATGGTAGAGTTGGAGAATCAATACGCAATTGAAATGCTTCATATTACCAAAAAGTTTCCCGGCATAATAGCCAACGATGACGTGACTATTCAGCTTAAAAAAGGTGAGATTCATGCTCTTCTTGGTGAAAACGGTGCGGGTAAATCCACTTTGATGAGCGTTTTGTTCGGTCTTTATCAGGCAGAGGAAGGCATCATCAAAAAAGACGGTAAAGAAGTAAAAATCAATAACCCCAACGATGCAAACGCACTCGGTATCGGAATGGTGCACCAGCACTTTAAACTTGTTGAATGCTTTACTGTTCTTGATAACATCATCATGGGTGTTGAGCCCAATAAGTTCGGCTTCCTTCAGAAAGATGAAGCGAGAAAAAAAGTTGTTGAACTTTCCGATAAATATGGTCTTCATGTAGATCCGGATGCTTACATTGAGGATATCACGGTAGGTATGCAGCAGCGTACTGAAATCCTCAAAATGCTTTATCGTGAAAACGAGATACTCATCTTTGACGAACCGACTGCTGTTCTTACTCCTCAGGAAATCGATGAACTTATGCAGATCATGAAGAATCTTGCCAAAGAGGGTAAATCCATTCTCTTCATTTCTCATAAACTTAACGAAATCAAAGCTGTTGCAGACCGCTGCAGTGTTTTGAGAAAAGGTAAATATATCGGAACTGTTGATACCAAGGACGCAACTATCGAAGAGCTTTCCGCAATGATGGTTGGCCATAACGTAAACCTCCATGTTCAGAAAGATGAAAGCGTTCCCGGTGATGTTGTTCTTGATATCGAAAATATGACCGTTGCATCCAAAATGCATAAAAACAACGCAGTTAAAAACGTTTCTCTTAAAGTACACCGCGGCGAAATTGTTTGTATCGCAGGTATCGACGGAAACGGCCAGACTGAGTTTGTTCACGGTCTTACAGGTCTTGAACCTCTTGTAAGCGGTAAAGTAACTCTTTGCGGTGAAGATATCACCAAAGCAGCTATCCGTCGTAAAATCCTCGGCGGTATGAGCCACATTCCGGAAGACAGACATAAACACGGTCTTGTTCTTGATTATTCTCTTGAAGATAACTGCATCCTTATGAATTATTTTGATCCGGAATTTACCGATAAATTCGGATTCCTCCGCAGAGATAATATCAGAAAATATTCCGAAAAACTTATCGAACAGTATGATGTTCGTTCCGGTCAGGGCCCCATTACCATTGCCAGAAGCATGTCCGGCGGTAACCAGCAAAAAGCTATCGTAGCCCGTGAGATCGACAGAAACCCCGAGCTTCTTATTGCTGTTCAGCCTACCCGCGGCCTTGACGTCGGTGCAATTGAATATATCCATAAACAGATCGTTGCACAGCGTGATGCAGGCAAAGGTGTTCTTCTTGTTTCTCTTGAACTCGAAGAAGTTATGGATGTTTCTGACCGTATCCTTGTAATGTATGAGGGTGAGATCGTCGGTGAACTTGATCCTAAAACCACAACCGAAGATGAACTTGGTCTTTATATGGCCGGTGCAAAAAGAGATGAGGTGAAAGCATGAGCAAGAAAATTTTGAGAAACGAAGCGTTCCAGTCCCTTTTTGCTTCATTTATCTGCATAATCCTCGGTGTTCTTATTGGATATATTGTTCTTCTTTTTATTAACCCCACAGGTGCCGGTGAGGCAATTATGGAGGTTCTTAAAAACTTTTTCCATTATTCAAAAGCAAATCTTCAGATAAAAAACTTTGGTAACACCCTTGTAAAAACCGCACCTCTTCTTATGTGTGCGCTTTCCATTCTTTTCTCTTATAAGGTTGGTCTTTTCAATATCGGTGCTGCCGGTCAGTATTGTGTCGGTATTTGCGCAAGTATCTTCTGTGCTATCCAGTTTGGACTCGGTTGGCTGCCCTGCATGATTATTGCTGCTGTTTGCGGTGCGGCTTATGGTGCAGTTGTTGGTCTTCTTAAATCCTACTGCAATGTTAACGAAGTTATTTCGGGAATTATGCTTAACTGGATCGCTCTTTATACTACCAATATGATACTTAATAATGTTAAAGAGACTACCAGCCCTTACACATTCCATCTTAACACCCATGGAGAGCAGGCAATGCTTCCGGGACTTGGAATGGACAAGATTTTTGCAGGAAATACATACGTAACCATTGCTCTTCCGCTTGCTGTTCTTACCGCAGTTGCTATTCATATAATTCTTGAAAAAACAAAATTCGGTTATGAACTTAAGGCAACCGGTTTTAACAAAAATGCAGCAAAATATGCTGGTATGGCTGAAAAGAGAAACATTATTGTAACTCTTATGATTTCCGGTGCAATCGCCGCTCTTGGTGCATCTTTCATGTATCTTACCGACTATGAACAGTGGTCCTGCACTTCTTCCGCTGTTCCTGCAATGGGCTTTAACGGAATTGCAGCAGCATTCCTTGGAGGCCTTAACCCTATCGGAACCATTTTCTCTTCCTATTTCATTCAGCATATTACCAACGGTGGTGCTTATGTTGATAAAACCATGTATTGTTCCCAGATTTCCGACCTTATTTCCGCAATTATCATTTATCTCTGTGGTTTCGTATTCTTTATAAAGTACACTATGAACCAGATTCTTGATAAGCAGGAAGAAAAGGCTGCTCTTAAAGAAAAAGCTGCGGCGGAAGCTAACACTCAGGAAGGAGGCGATAAATAATGTTATTGCTTATTCAGTATACATTGATCTTCGCTTCTGTTCTTCTTCTTGTTGCTCTCGGCGGATGCTTTGCTGAACATTCCGGCGTTATCAACCTTGGTCTTGAAGGCATCATGGTAATAGGTGCTCTTGGCGGCGCACTTATGATGAGATATGCTCCCGAAGGCATTGGTGCTTTCCCGATGATTATTCTTGTTCTTCTTGCGGCACTTGTCTTTGGTGCGTTGTATTCAGCATTGCTTGGTGTTGCATGTATCAACTTTAAAGCAAACCAGACCATAGTAGGTACTGCGCTCAATATGCTCGGTACTGCAGCGGCAACCGTTATTGTTAAAGCAATCAATACCGCAACAAACCCCAACGACGTTTCTTCTACTATTCAGTATGTTGATGAGAAAAAAGCTTTCATCGTAAACATCGGAACTTTTGAATTCAACTGGTTTATGTTTGTTGCTGTCGTTGCCCTTGTTGTTGCATACGTTGTTCTTTATAAAACCAAATTCGGTCTTCGCCTTATGGCTTGCGGTGAGCATCCTCAGGCAGCGGACAGTGTTGGTATCAACGTTTATAAAATGCGTTGGGCAGGCGTTCTCATTTCCGGTATTTACGGCGGCCTTGGCGGTATCTGCTACATCCTTTCCGGTGTTTCCGAATGGAAATTTGAAAACGGTGTTGCAGGTTTCGGCTTCCTTGCACTTGCAGTTATGATCTTTGGTCAGTGGAAACCTATCAGAATCGCTATGGCGGCTCTTATCTTCGGTTTCTTCCGTGCGCTTTCCAACGTTTACTTCGGATTTGAGTTCCTTGTTGAACTCGATATTCCGGGTTCTGTTTACAATATGCTTCCTTATATCATCTGCCTTATCGTTCTTGCATTTACTTCCAAAAAATCCAGAGCACCTAAAGCAGAAGGTATTCCTTACGACAAAGGACAGAGATAATTTTTTGTTTAAAGAAACAGCCGTAAAGCTTTTTGGCTTTACGGCTGTTTTTGTTTTGAATTATTTTTTGGGAATAAAAGCAGGGTTAAAGGCGTAATAGTTTTTGCTGTTAAGTCCGTCAAGAACCTGTTCAAGGCTTTCGCCGAAACGCTGATAATGGACTATTTCACGTTCGCGGAGGAATTTAATCACATCACGAACATCCGGGTCATCACATAGATTGAGAATATTATCATAGGTTTTTCTGGCTTTTTGCTCGGCTCCCATATCTTCGTGAAGGTCCGCAATGGGATCGCCTGTGGATTGGATTGTTGCGGCGCTCCACGGTACGCCGTTGGCATCAACCGGGTAAACACCAACTGTATGGTCAACAAAATAGGGGGCAAAGCCGCTTTTTTCTATTTCGGACATAGAGAGATTTCTTGTAAGCTGATGAACGATGCTTGCAACCATTTCCATGTGACCGAGTTCTTCGGTTCCTATATCTGTAAGTGCGGCTTTTACTTTGTCGTTGGGCATTGCGTATCTCTGATTGAGATAGCGCATGGAGGCTCCCAGTTCGCCATCGGGTCCGCCGAGCTGGGTAATGATTATCTTTGCCATTGCAGGGTCAGGTTTTGCGATTTTAACGGGGCGCTGAAGTTTCTTTTCATATATCCACATAGATCATACCTCCTTGTATTCCCAGGGCCAGGGACCTTCGGTCCACTGCCAGGTGTTCTGGCCGTCATAGTCACAGTGCTGAAGCATACCAAAACGCTGAGTATATTCCTCTGCTGCCTTTTTTCTCATTTCAAGATGCTTTTTGTAAAAAGCGAGAGCTTCCGCACAATTCGGATGGGTGTCAAGAAAAAGCGCTGTTTCCGTAAGGATGAAATCGCAGGTCATTATTCTTGAAAGAAGAGTTTTCTGTTCGTTCATTCTATTGCCTCCCTTCCAAGATAGGGGAGATCCAGTTCCGGAAAAAGGGTACCTCTTGAAATGGCGGTTGCTCCATCATAGACAGAACACCATTTTTGAACAGGAACTCTTGCCATAGCAAGAACACCTTCCGATTCATTACATCCGGGAAGGGGATTCATGTTGCCGTTGTTTTCCATATTATCGTACTCCTAAAATATATAGTAAGCACTTTTCGGTGCAGTACATATTATGATGAAATTGAATTCACTGCGTATGGCGGAAGGTTTTTGGTTTAAAATAAGAAAAAATCAAAAAAAGACAAATAAAAATTTAAAATTGCTATTGCAAATTAAAATATTATAATTATAATATATAATATATAAAAGCGTAAAATATTTACTTCATGGAGGAACTGACATGCCTGAAATCACTTATAAAATCACCGAAGAATGCGGCGTAATTTCTGAAAACTCCCGCGGCTGGACCAAAGAACTTAACCTCGTAAGCTGGAACGACCGCCCTGCAAAATATGACATCCGCGAATGGGCTCCCGACCACAGCAGAATGGCAAAAGGTCTTACCTTTACTGCTGAAGAACTCGGCGAACTCCGCAGACTTCTTGAAAACCTCGATCTTCCTACCGAAGATCTTCCGGACTGATATCCGGCCGGCAATTCTTAAGAGATTTGTCCAATAACGGGCATTTCCACCGATTACTGAAAAACGGGGAATTGTCCGTTTTTTATGTTCATTTATTCCGGGATAATTCCCATAAGGAAGGAAGAATAAAAATTTGATTCGTACTGATTTAAGAAACGTTGCAATTATTGCTCACGTTGACCACGGTAAAACCACTATCGTTGATGAGATGCTCAAACAGAGCGGAACCTTCCGTGATAATCAGGTTGTTGAAGACCGAGTAATGGACTCCGGCGACCTTGAACGCGAAAGAGGCATCACCATCCTTGCAAAAAATACTTCTGTTCATTATAACGGAGTAAAAATCAATATTATCGATACTCCCGGACACGCAGACTTCGGCGGCGAAGTTGAACGTGTTCTCAAAATGGTCGATGGCGTAATCCTTCTTGTTGACGCTGCAGAAGGCCCCATGCCTCAGACCAGATTTGTCCTTCAGCGTGCACTTGAACTTAATCATCCTGTAATTGTTGTTGTTAACAAAGTAGATAAACCCGATGCAAGACTTGACGAGATCGGTGATGAAGTTCTTGAACTTCTTCTTGACCTCGATGCTTCCGAAGAACAGCTTGAAAGCCCGATGCTTTTCTGCTCCGGCAGAGAAGGCACCGCATCCTTTGATCCCTATACCAGAGGTAAAGACCTTAAACCTCTCTTTGATACTATTCTTGACCATATTCCTGCACCGGAAGGCGATGACGAAGGTCCTCTCCAGATGCTTGTTTCTTCTATCGACTATAATGATTACGTCGGCAGAATCGGCATAGGAAGAGTTGAACGCGGCCACATCACTCCGAACAGAGATATCGTTGTAACGGATTATCATAAAGAAAAATCTGATTATAAAGCAAGAATCGCTACTCTTTATCAGATTGAAGGCCTTGGAAAAGAACCCTGCGAAACCGCAACCGTAGGAGATATCGTTTGTATCTCCGGTGTTTCCGATATTTATATCGGAGATACCATCTGTGCACCGGATGCTGTTGAGGCTCTTCCTTTTGTAAAAATCAGCGAACCGACTGTTGAGATGACTTTCTGTGTTAACGACAGCCCCTTTGCCGGCAGGGAAGGTAAGTATGTAACCAGCCGTCAGCTTCGTGACAGACTTTACAGAGAGCTTCTTAAAGACGTATCTCTTCGCGTATCCGATACTGATACTACAGATAAATTCTCTGTATGCGGAAGAGGCGAGATGCATCTTTCTATTCTTATTGAAACTATGCGCCGCGAAGGTTATGAATTTGCTGTTTCCACTCCGAAGGTTCTTTATAAAACTATAAACGGAAAACTCCATGAACCCATCGAGCTTCTTTCCATTGACGTTCCGGAAGATTGTGTCGGCAATATCATGTCTGCAATGGGCAACAGAAAAGGTGAGCTTACTAAAATGGCTCCTTTTGGCAGCCGTATGCGTCTTGAATTCAGAATTCCTTCCAGAGGCCTCTTCGGTTACAGAAACGAGTTTATGACCGATACCAAGGGCGAAGGTATCATGAGTTCTGTATTTGACGGCTACGAGCCCTACAAAGGCGATATTCAGCGCAGATCGACTGGCAGCCTTATTTCCTTTGAAACCGGCGAATCTATCACTTACGGCCTTTTCAACGCCCAGGAGCGCGGCCAGCTCTTTATTGGAGCAGGTGTTCCTGTTTATGAAGGCATGGTAGTCGGTGCTTCTCCCAAAGCAGAGGACATTGCTGTTAACGTATGTAAGACCAAACATCTTACCAATACCCGTGCATCTGGTTCTGATGATGCTCTCCGCCTTGTTCCTTATAAGAGAATGAGCCTTGAGGCTTCTATAGAGTTCCTTAAAGACGATGAACTTCTTGAGGTAACTCCTAAGAATATCAGAATCCGCAAAAAGATTCTTGATAATAATATGAGAATGAAAGCACGTTTTAAAAAGAACATCGACTGATTTTTAAAGCTCTCCGAAAGGAGAGCTTTTTTGTTGTTTTTTACAAAATACGTTAAAATAAACAAAATGTCTTTGCATAAATTTAACAGCAAAAAAGGTCGTTTTAAGTTGACAAAAATTGCTATTTTTAGTATCATATATCTGTATAGAAAGGGATTATTATGCCTTTTTATAATTACTTAAATTTATGTGAAATTACGTCCGAGACCCGGATGCGTTCTGGGACGTGGTTTCACGTAGATACGGATAAAATATTTTATCAGTTTTAAGCGAAGTTTTTTCTTTGCTGAAAAACGGAAAGGAGTTTTCACCTTGAAACTGAAAACCAGACTTAACGGAAAAACTTATGAGTTCCGTGATGTCAAAGACGTTCTCGCAAAAGCAAACGAGCCGAAATCCGGTGACAGATATCTTGGTATTGCCCCCGAAACTGTTTCCGAAAAAATCGCAGCAAAAGTTGTTCTCAGCGAGCTTACCGTTGCTGACATCACCGAAAACCCCGTAGTTCCTTATGAGAAAGACGAGGTTACCAGAGTTGAGATCGACTCCATGAACAAACGCATGTATGATCAGTTTAAAAACTACACCATTGCTGAAGTTCGTGAATGGATCATGGACCACAAAACCACTACCAACGATCTTTACCGTGCAAGCTATGCTTGGATCGGTGAAACCGTTGCAGCAGTTGCAAAAATCTGCTCCGCTTCCGACCTTATCTATGGCGCAAGCAAATGCTGCAGACCTACCCGCTGCGAAACCCAGATTGGTCTTCCCGGCACTCTTTCCTTCCGTGCACAGTGCAACTCCAGCACCGACGACCCCGAAACCATCCTTCTTGGTGTTCAGGAAGCTGTTTCTTTCGGTTCCGGTGACCATTGCTTCGGTATCAACCCCGTAGAAGATACTGTTGAAACCACCCAGAGAATTTCCCATGCACTCCGCGATTTTAAAGACCAGTGGGAAATTCCTACTCAGATCTCCGTTCTTTCTCATGTAACCACCCAGATGCAGGCTGTTCGTGAAGGTGCTCCGCTTTCCATGTTCTTCCAGTCCATCGCAGGTACCCAGAGCGCTTGCGAAGCATTCGGCGTAGATAAGGCACTTCTTAATGAAGCTTATGACCTTGCAAAACAGGAATGCTATGGTACCGGTATGAACAAGCTTTATTTTGAAACCGGCCAAGGTTCCGAAATGTCCATCGACTGTGATGAAGGCGCAGACGAAATGACTCTTGAAGCACGTACCTACGGTTTTGCACGTAACTTTGAACCTTTCGGTGTTAACAACGTAACCGGATTCATCGGACCGGAAACCATTTATGACGGTAAAGAAATGATCCGCGGTAACCTTGAAGACCACTTCATGGCAAAAATCATCGGTCTTCCTATGGGTATGGCTCCTTGCTTTACCAACCACACCGGCATCACTCAGGACGACCAGGAAATTGCTTGCCTGCTTCTTAACGCAGCAAACTGCAACTACTATATGGGCGTTCCTATGGGCGACGACGTAATGCTTGCATATCAGGACGTTTCCTTCCACGACGACAACACCATGCGTGAACTCAGCCACAGAAAACCTGCTCCTGAATATCACAAATGGGCAATCAAGATGGGCATCCTTGACGAAGAAGGCCGTCTTGGCGAACGTGCAGGCGACGCATCCATGTTCTTCGCTAAATAAGAAAGGAGGCTGCAATTATAATGAACGATACCGAACTTATGAAAATCATCCGTGAAGCTATCGCACAGGCTACTCAGGGCGAAAAAGCAGCTCCTGAATGCAAATGCGTATGTGACGGAGAAGTAGAAGATATCTCCGCATATAGCCTCAGAGAGGAATTCAACATTCCCAATCCTTATAATAAAGAAGAGTATATGAGAATCAAATCCAAAACCGACGCACGTCTTGGCGTCTGGAGAGCAGGTCCTCGTCCTCTTACCAGAACTACTCTTCGTGTCCGCGCAGACAACGCTGCTGCAATGGACGCAGTTTTCAACGATGTTCATGAAGAATATCTTGAAAGAAACAACCTCAAAACCTATCAGACCAAA
>JAFSDS010000020.1 GCA_017436125.1 Oscillospiraceae bacterium
CAAATGTCCATTATGGTACATTTTATTATTATATTACTAAAGTCAATAGGTGTCAAGCCGTTTTGGGCGGTTTGGCGCTGTTTTTTTATATTTTTTTGATTTTTTGGGCAAAAACAGCCGTTTCGGACCTGTTTTTGCCCTTATTTTTGTAAATTATTGGAATTTTTCAAAAGCTTTATTCAGCCCCGCCCCCACCCTTTTTCGTGGCCAAAAACCCGGTAAATACGTCTTTGTTTCTTAAAAAGTGTACACGTTTCCGTGTGTTTCAAAAGTTGTTTTTTACTTCATTTTTTCTTTCTGCAACAAAATCTTTTAAAAAACACACTACTATAATGAAGATAAAGTTTACTGGGGTGAAAGCATGAAAAAGCTTCTTATATTCATTTTTATTCTTATTTTGATGTTTTCCGGCTGCAGTAAAAAAGAACCGGAAGAAATCGATATGCCGCTTGGTTCAACAGCGGATAATTCTTCCTCCGTTTCCGGAAGCATTCCTCTTCCCCTTGTTTTTATAAACGGAAAATATTATTACACCTTTCCGGATTTTCCGGACTGCGGCATTTCTGACGAAAAATTTGTTCCCGAAGGATATACAATATACCGCGAAACAAAAAGCATCCGCAAACTCGGTGAAAAAGAAGGTAACCATATCGCTTTTTCCGGTTCTCCTTTTGCTTTTTCCGGTGATAAACTTTATGTTAAAATACGCACCGAAAATGGTTTTCACTGGGTGGAAATGATACCCGTAGGAAATATAAACAGTTTTGAAACCTCACGAAAAGCCGATACCCAAAACTCTTCAAGCGTTGATTCAACAACCTCCTGCGTTCCGGATATATCCATAAGCTCCGGACCTTCGGCTCCTTCATATATCCACAGCAGCGATACTTCTTCAAACATAAGTTCCGCAGAAAATATACATTATTTTAAAGGACGCGTTGTTAATTCCCTTCCGAAACTTTCCGATTCACCCAATGCCGCCATTGGAAATGAAAATGTGCTCAAGCGCTGGTATTTTGCAATAGCGGATACTTCCGAAATATCCCAGCTTTTGGTCCAATCCTCAATTGCCGACGAATATGAACTGCATTTTGATGACGCAAATGCCGTTATCGAAACATTGCGGTCCATTACTCCCGGAACTGAGCCAAAAACAGAAAATCCCTCCGCCGGAAGTTCATACACCGTTGCGGCTTTTGATTTTGAAGAAAAAGAACTTTGGCGGGTAACTCTTGACGGATATCTGTTTGTTGTATGTTTCGGCGGCGAAAACGCCTCCTATGTTTTCGATATGACTGGTCAGGATTATTCAAAAATCATTGGAATAGGAAATCGTTCTTTATCCATGAGTCAGCCATAAACCAACAAAAAAGGCACCGCTTTTGCGGTGCCTTTTTTATTCCTCAAGTTCACGGATTAGATTTTCCTTTATCCTTTCGATTATGTGGTCGCTGTATTCAAGTTCGCCGCTTTCAAGAAGAAGAGCCGCGCCATAGGCGATGCTGCGGATGACGTATCCTCTGTCCGCCCGCTCCACCGGATCCATATTCGGAAAACAAAGTTCCATAAGTTTTTTCACCCTTTGAGCAAGGGGAAGGTTTTTTCCGGAAAGCATGAGTACCGCCCTGAAATGCGGATTCGCTATGCAGAAGCGGATATAGGCAATACAGCTTTCAACAAGACAGGTTTTCGGATTCTGATGTACCGCCGCAACCTGGTCGAGAAGAAGGTTAAGCTGGCTTTTGATATAGTCAAAAATCGCTTCAATAAGCGCTTCTTTGCTTTTAAAATGTTTATATGGCGCCGCGCAGGAGATGTTGCAGGAGGATGCGACTCTTCGAAGAGAAAAATCCGCAATACCGTGATTTTCAAGCTCCGCAATACCGGCAACTATAAGCTGTTCCCTTACCGATGCGGAACCGAGTTCTTCATCCATAACAAAACCTCCTCTTATATAAAAAACGCAGTTTTATCTTTACGCCTTCATTATATCACTTATTTTTTTCTTTTCAATTATTGACATTCCCTTTATATAGGTATATTATAGATATATTATTATTCGGTTAACACTGTTAACCATTTTATTTGGAGGTGCGGTATGAACACCGAAAGAATGCGTTCCCTTGGCGAAAAGCGTTCCGTCATAAGGGAGCTTTTTGAATACGGAAACAATCGCAAGGCCGAGATTGGAAAAGAAAACGTCTTTGATTTCAGCATCGGCAACCCAAGCGTTCCCTCTCCCAAGGAATTTTCCGATGAACTTTGCCGCCTTATTGCAGAAAGCGACCCTCTTTCCATACACAGCTACACTTCCGCACCCGGTGATCTTTCTGCAAGAACAGCCATTGCCGAAAACCTTAACAAGAGATTTAAAACCGCCTTTGGGCCGGAGCATCTTTATCTTACCTGCGGCGCCGCCGCTTCTCTTACGGTTTCTCTTTCCGCTGTTGTAAATGAGGGCGAAGAGGTCATTCTTTTTGCTCCTTTCTTTCCGGAATATACTGTTTTTGTTGAAACCGCGGGCGGAAAACCTGTTATCGTTCCCTGCAAATGGCCGGATTTTCAGATGGATTTTGAAAAACTTGAAGGGGCCATAAACGAAAAAACCGCCGCAGTTATCATCAATTCCCCAAACAACCCTTCCGGCGCTGTTTTTTCAAAAGAAAGCATCAAAAAGCTTGGTGCTGTTCTTTCCGCCGCGGAAGAAAAATTTGGAAGAAAGATATATCTCATTTCCGACGAACCTTACCGCGAACTTGTTTACGGAAATATCGAGGTCCCCTTCGTTACCGATTATTATAATGATACTATAATATGCTATTCCTGGAGCAAATCCCTTTCTCTTCCGGGAGAGCGCATTGGATACATCCTTGTTTCGCCGAAAAATCCGGAATGGAAAGCCCTTTATGCGGGTATCTGCGGAGCGGGAAGAGCCCTTGGTTTTGTCTGTGCCCCTTCCCTTTTCCAGCATATGATACCAAAATGCATAGAAATGACTTCCGATATTTCGGTATATGAGAAAAACCGCGACATTCTTTACGGTGCGCTTACGGAAATGGGCTTTAAGGCTGTTCATCCGGACGGAGCATTTTATCTCTTTGTAAAATCCCCGGAACCGAATGCAAACGCTTTTTCCGAAAAAGCCAAAAAACACGAGATACTTATTGTTCCAAGCGACGATTTCGGCATGGAAGGCTTTGTACGCATCTCCTACTGTGTTTCAACAGAGCAGATCGAGCGTTCCCTTCCCGCATTTAAAAAACTGGCGGAGGAATATTCCTTATGAATAAACTTGAAGAAGCAAGAAAAAGCATAAACGAAATAGATAAAGAGATGGCTTCTCTTTTCGTCAAGCGAATGGAAGCCGCAAAACTCATCTCGGAATATAAAATGGAGCGGGGTCTTCCCATTCTTGACCAGAACAGAGAAAAGGAACTTATCGCAAAAAACTCCGCCTTTGTTGAGGACGAAACCCTCCGTTCCTATTACGTGAATTTTCTTAAAGATACCATGAGCATCTCCCGAAAATATCAGCAGATGCTTCAGGAGGGACTTACTGTTGCATACAGCGGCGTTGAGGGTGCTTTTGCGAACATCGCCGCAAAAAACATCTTTCCGACAGCAAAACAGATTCCATTCGGTGATTTTACCTCCGCATACGAAGCTGTTGTTAACGGAGAATGCGACTGCGCCGTTCTTCCCATTGAAAACAGCTATGCGGGCGAGGTTTCCCAGGTCATCGACCTTATGTTCCAGGGCGGACTTTATATCAACGGTATTTATGACCTTGAGGTCACCCATAATCTTCTCGGTCTTCCGGGAGCAACTCTTGGAGATATCAAAACCGTCATCAGCCATCCCCAGGCCCTTGAACAATGCACAAAATACATCAAAAAACATGGTTTTAACGCCGTTCGCGCAAACAACACCGCCATTGCGGCGCAGCAGGTCGTTGAGAAAAATGATATATCCGTTGCCGCCATCGCAAGCCGCGATACCGCAAAGCTTTACGGCCTTAACGTCCTTGAACGCCGCATAAATGAAAGCAGCCAGAACACCACCCGTTTTGCGGTTTTTTCAAGGGCGGAAAGTCTTCCTGATTATAAAGAACAGGGCCGCCAGTTCATCATGGTATTTACCGTTCGCGATGAGGCCGGCGCTCTTGCCCAGGCAATAAACATCATCGGCGACTGCGGCTTTAATATGCGCACCCTTCGCAGCCGACCCATGAAGGAACTTATGTGGAAATATTATTTCTACGTTGAGGCCGACGGCAACGCATACAGCGAAGAAGGCCGCAGAATGATGAAGGAGCTTTCGCGCTATTGCGACCACCTTCGCATAATCGGTTCCTTCCCCCATGAAAAGAAACTTTAAGGAGGATTTTTAATGATCATCCCCATAAACCTCCCTCTCGGAAACTATGATATCACAATAGAACGGGGCGTGCTCAAAAAAGCGGGCAGCCTGCTTGACCTTGAAAGACGCGTGCTCATCGTAACGGATTCCGGCGTTCCTGCGGAATATGCAAAAACCGTTGCCGCCCAATGCAAGGCTCCTGTTATCGAAACTGTTCCCATGGGAGAAGAAAGCAAAAGCCTTTCTGTCTTTGAAAAACTCTGCAAAATAATGCTTGAGCACGGATTTACAAGAAGCGACTGCGTTGTTGCCGTTGGCGGCGGAGTTGTTGGCGATCTTGCGGGTTTTGCCGCCGCAAGCTATATGCGCGGCATTGATTTTTATAATATCCCCACCACCGTTCTTTCCCAGGTGGATTCCTCCGTTGGCGGAAAAACCGCAGTAAACTTCGGCGGAATAAAAAACATCGTCGGCGCTTTTTATCAGCCGAAGGCTGTTCTTATTGACCCCAACACTCTTTCCACCCTTTCAAAACGCCATTTTTCAAACGGCCTTGCAGAAGCGGTTAAAATGTCCCTTACCTTCGATAAAGAACTTTTTGAACTTTTCGAAAGCGGCAACGCCGAAGAAAATATTGAAACCATCATCGAACATTCCGTAAAAAGCAAAGCCGCCGTTGTTGAAAAAGACGAAAAGGAAGCCGGCCTTCGTAAGGTGCTCAATTTTGGTCACACCATGGGCCACGCCATTGAAAGCGCCGCGGAACTTGGCGGACTTTATCACGGGGAATGCGTTGCCCTCGGCATGCTTCCCATGTGTTCCCCCGAAATACGCGAAAGATTAAAAAACGTACTCAAAAAGCTCGGTCTTCCTACGGAATACCACGGTGACATGGAAAAACTTATTGCTGCCGCTTCCCATGATAAAAAATTTTCCGGCGAAAAGGTTAACGTTATCACCCTTTCGGAAATAGAAAACTTCCAGATGGAAGAATGGTCCACCAAAGAACTTTTTGACCGCATGAAGGAGTTTTTTGCATGAAAGATACATTCGGACAAAGCGTTTCCCTAACTCTTACCGGTGAAAGCCACGGCGCAGGAATCGTTGCCGTTCTTTCCGGAATGGCCCCGGGCATTGCCGTTGATGAGGAATTTATTGCAGATCAGCTTACAAAAAGGCGCCCCGCCGGCGCAATTTCCACTTCCCGCCAGGAAGGGGACAAATTTGAAATTTTAAGCGGCGTTTTTAACGGTTTTACAACCGGAACACCCATCACCATACTTATCCGCAACGAAAATACAAAAAGCAAGGATTATTCCGAAATAGCCGTTACCGCAAGACCCGGCCACGCGGATTATACCGCCCAGTGCAAATACCACGGTTTTCAGGATTATCGCGGCGGCGGACATTTTTCCGGCCGCATAACCGCAGGAATCGTTGCCGCCGGCGCTGTTTGCACCTCCGCCCTTGCAAGAAAAGGCATTAAAATCGGAACTCATATTGCAAAATGCGCCGGTATCTCTGACCGCGCTTTCTGCGATATTGAAGCGGAAATCGATATCCTTAACGAAAAAATCTTTGCCGTTCTTGATGAATCCGCCGGCGCAAAAATGGAAGAAGCCATTCTTGCCGCAAAAAACGAACAGGATTCCGTCGGCGGCATACTTGAAACCGCAATAACCGGCGTTCCCGCCGGAGTTGGCGAACCCTATTTTGACAGCATCGAAAGCCAGCTTGCCCATATACTTTTCAGCATCCCCGCAGTAAAAGGCGTTGAATTCGGAAGCGGCTTTGCCATGGCGGATATGCGCGGAAGCGAAGCAAACGATGCTTTCCGCATTGGTGAAAACGGCGCTGTTTTTACAGAAACCAACCATAACGGCGGAATAAACGGCGGCATTTCCAACGGATGCCCCATAACCTTCCGCTGTGCAATAAAGCCCACCCCTTCCATCTCCCTTGAGCAAAGAACCATTGATTTTGCAAAAGGCGAAAACAAGGATTTTGTCATAACCGGCCGCCACGATCCGGCAATAATCCATAGAGCAAGGGTCGTTGTCGATTCCGCCGCCGCTATAGTGCTTTGCGATATTCTTGCCCAGCGCTACGGTACCGACTGGCTGAGGTGACATTATGGAATACGGACTTATCGGGGAGCATCTTCCCCACAGCTTTTCGCCGGAGATCCATAAAAGGATCGGCAACTATAAATATGAAATAAAGGAGCTTCGCCCGGAGGAACTTGATTCTTTCCTTACGGAAAGGGATTTTAAAGGCATCAACGTTACCATTCCCTATAAACAGGCGGTCATCCCCTATCTTGACGAGATAGATGAAGCGGCAAAATCCATAGGCGCCGTTAACACCATAGTCAATAAAAACGGCCGTCTTTTCGGGTACAATACCGATTTTGGCGGGCTCAAGGCTCTTTTTGAACGGACCGGAATTTCCGTTTTCGGCAAAAAAGCCGTTATTTTTGGAAACGGCGGAACATCCCATACCGCCGAAGCGGTTTTAAAAAGCCTCGGTGCTCAAACGGTGCTCAAAACCGACCTTGTTCCCAGTGAGGGCGTTATCACCAATGAAGAAGCGGTGCTCAAACATTCCGACGCTGAAATTTTGGTAAACACGACCCCTATGGGTATGTTTCCAAGGCTTTCCGGAATGGCCGCGGATCCTTCGGATTTTAAGAATCTTGAGGGCGTTATCGATGTTGTTTATAACCCGCTCAGAACGGATTTTATCCAGAAAGCAGATTCCCTCGGCATTCCCGCAAAAGGCGGGCTTTATATGCTCGTTATGCAGGCCATACTTGCCTCCGAACATTTCTTCGGCGAAAAAGTTCCGAAAGAAAAAGCGGAAAGCATCTATCAGGAACTTTTGCGCATGAAAAAGAACATCGTTCTTATCGGAATGCCCGCCTGCGGAAAAACTACAATAGGAAAACTTCTTTCCGAACAGCTTGAACGGCCGCTTTTTGATTCCGACGAAGTCATCATCGAAAAAAGCGGAAGAACTATTCCCGATATCTTTGAAAAAGACGGAGAAAAAGCCTTCCGCAAGCTTGAAAGCGAAGCGATTTTTGAACTTTCCGGAAAAACCGGCGTAATAATCGCCACCGGAGGCGGCGCTGTTCTTGATCCGGAAAATATCCGCAATCTTTCAAAAAACGGAAAAATATATTTTCTTGACCGTCCGGTGGATTCCCTTATTCCAACGGACGACCGTCCCACCGCTTCAACAGCCGAAGCAATAAAAAAACGTTTTGAGGAACGTTATCCTCTCTATAAAAAATATGCCGATAAAATCATTGATGCCTCCTTTGGCATCGATGAGGTTCTCAATAACATCAAGGAGGATTTTCTCAATGAAAGTTTTAGTGATTAACGGCCCAAACCTCAATATGCTGGGCATTCGCGAACCGGGTATCTACGGAAGCGAAAATTATAATACCCTTCTTGAAAAAATCTCTGCCCATGCGAAAAAAAACGGCATTGATGTCGATTTTTTCCAAAGCAACCATGAAGGCGCTCTTGTTGATAAAATCCAGGAAGCCTACGGCGTTTTCGACGGAATAGTTATAAACCCCGGCGCTTATACTCATACAAGCATCGCCATCCTTGATGCGGTAAAAGCTGTTGGCATCCCGACAGTTGAAGTGCATATTTCCGACGTTTCAAAACGCGAGGATTTTCGCCAGATAAGTTATATCCGCCTTGGATGCATAGCTTCCGTAATCGGTCACGGCACCGACGGTTATCTTGAAGCCATGGATATCCTTAAAGAAAGGGGCGAAAAATCTTGATAGCTGAAATAAAACCGGGCAAAGGCCGCGGAATTATGAAAGCTCCCCCTTCCAAAAGTATGGCCCACCGTCTTCTTATCGGCGGCGGCCTTGCAAAAGGAGAAAGTGTTATCGAAGGTATTTCCTCCTCAGAGGATATGAAAGCGACCCTTGACTGTCTTTCCGCCATCGGCGCAAAATACAGCATAGACGGCGATAAAGTTACCATAACCGGCGCAGATATCCGCAATATCCCCGAAGGCGCGGTTTTAAAATGCCGCGAAAGCGGAAGCACCCTTCGCTTTTTTATCCCCATCTGTCTTCTTGACGGAAAGACTTTTACCCTTACCGGAAGCGAAAAACTTCTTTCCCGCCCTCTTTCGGTATATGAAGATATCTTTAAAAAACAGGGCATTACTTTTGAAGCCGCACCGGATAAAATAACCGTTGGCGGAAAGCTTAAAAGCGGCACCTATAAAATAAAAGGCAACATCAGCAGCCAGTTTATAACCGGTCTTCTCTTTGTTCTTCCTCTTATGGAAGAGGACAGCGTCATCCAGCTTGTCCCTCCGGTTGAAAGCTGTTCCTATATAAACCTTACCATCGAAGCCCTTGAAACTTTTGGTGTTGAAGTAAAATGGCAGGATGAAAAAACCCTTTATATAAAAGGCGGCCAGAGCTATAAAGCAGTACATGCGGAGGTTGAGGGAGATTATTCCAACGCGGCTTTTTTTGCCGCCCTTAACGAACTCGGAAGCGATATCGAAATGACAGGGCTTAATCCCGAAAGCCTCCAGGGCGACAAAGTTTATGAAAAAAACTTTGCCCTTCTTGGAAAAGGCACCCCCACCATCAATATTTCCGACTGTCCCGACCTTGGACCCATTCTTTTTGCTGTTGCGGCAGTTAAAGGCGGCGGAGTTTTTACCGGAACAAGGCGCCTTAAAATAAAAGAAAGCGACCGCGCCACCGCAATGGCAGAGGAACTTTCAAAATTCGGCGTTGCGGTAACGGTATATGAGGACAGCGTTGTTGTTTATCCCCATGATTTTCACGCACCGACAGAGGTTCTTAACGGACATAACGACCACCGCATAGTCATGTCCTGCGCCGTTCTTTCAACTCTTACCGGAGGTACTATTGATGGCGCCGAGGCATCGAGAAAAAGTCTTCCGGATTTTTTTGAAAGACTTAAAAACCTTGGATTCGAGGTGAACTGCCATGATGCTTGATACCAGCAAAAACATACTTATAGTCGGTCTTGGCCTTATCGGCGGCAGCTATGCAAAGGCCCTTCGCAAGCTTGGTTTTAAAATCTCTGCCATAACCCTTAAACAGGAGGATATAGATTATGCCGTTCAAAACGGAATAATCGACGAAGGTTTTACCGAGCCTTCCGAAGAGGTCATCGGCAAAGCGGAGCTTATAATTTTTGCTCTTTATCCTAAGATTTTTATGGAATGGATAGAAAAATATCAAAAATTCTTTAAACCGGGAACAGTTCTTACAGATGTTACCGGTGTTAAAAGCTCCGTTGTTTATGAGATTCAGGATATGCTCCGGCCGGACGTTGAATTCATCGCCGCCCACCCCATGGCCGGTAAAGAAGTTTACGGCGTTCAGAACAGCGACCCCAAAATCTTCCACGGCGCCAACTATATAGTGACCCCTACCGAAAAAAACAGCGAATCCGCCATTGCGGACTGTCTTGAACTTGGAAGACTTATGGGTTTTGAGCGTGTTTCCGTTCTGACTCCGGAAAAACATGACGAAATGATCGGCTTTGTTTCCCAGCTTACCCACTGCATCGCCGTTTCTCTTATGAACTGCTATGACGGAGAAAAACTCCAGGATTACACCGGCGACTCCTTCCGCGATCTTACAAGGATCGCCCGTATCAACGATGAAATGTGGAGCGAACTTTTCCTTCTTAATAAGGATACCCTTCTTGAACAAATGGATAAATTCCTTTCCGAATTTGGAAAACTGCGTAATACCCTTGAAAACGGCGACAGGGAAACCATGCGCGAAATGATGCGCGTTTCCACCGCACGCCGTGCACTCTTTGATAAAAAGTAAAAAGGAGATATAACATCATGAATATGGAATTTAAAAGAAAACTTCCCATCCCGAAGGAAACGAAGGAGATGTATCCCCTAACCCCGAAACTTGCCGCAATAAAAGCTGCCCGCGATGAAGAAGTTAAAGCGGTTTTTGAATCCCGCTCCGATAAAATCGTTCTCGTAATCGGTCCCTGCTCCGCAGACCGCGAAGACTCCGTTCTCGATTATATCCACCGTCTTGCAAAAGTTCAGGAAGAGGTAAAGGATAAAATCGTTATCATTCCGAGAATCTATACCGGAAAACCCCGCACCACCGGTCAGGGATATATGGGTCTTCTTCATCAGCCGGATCCCAACGGTGAACCGGACCTTTTCGAAGGCATCTGCGCCGTAAGAAAATTCCATCTTCGTGCTCTTGAAGAAACCGGTTTTACCTGTGCGGATGAAATGCTCTATCCCGAAAACCACCGCTATCTTTCCGACCTTCTCGGCTATGTTGCCGTTGGCGCCCGTTCCGTTGAGGATCAGCACCACCGCCTTACCGCCAGCGGAATTGATGTTCCCGTTGGCATGAAAAACCCCACCGGCGGCGACCTTACCGTTATGATGAACTCCATTACCGCCGCCCAGGTTCCCCATAACTTTGTATATCGCGGATGGGAAGTTCAGAGCCAGGGCAACCCCCTCGCCCATGCAATTCTCCGCGGATATGTTGACAAACACGGCAACAGCCACCCGAACTACCACTATGAAGATCTTCAGCTTGTCCAGCAGCTTTATGAAAAGGGCAATTTTGAAAACCCGGCGGTTATTGTTGACTGCAACCATTCAAACTCCGGAAAACAGTGGCTTGAACAGATCCGTATTGCCCATGAAGTTATGTATAGCCGCAGATATAACAGTGACATCGCAAAAATGGTAAAAGGCTTTATGATCGAAAGCTATATCGAGGACGGCTGCCAGAAAACCGACGGCGGAATCTACGGAAAATCCATCACAGACCCCTGCCTTGGCTGGGAAAAGACCCAGAACCTTATTTACAACCTTGCAGACAAAGTTTGATATAACCTGAAATAAAAAAGATGTGTTTCGAAAAGAAGCACATCTTTTTTGTTTTTTCTGCAACATTTTTCATGTCTTTCTACACTATTATTATGACACATATTTTTTAAGGAAATGAAAGCATGAAAAAACTTTTTATTTTCTTCCTTGCGTCTTTATTTGTTCTTTCCCTTGCATCCTGTGATGATGAACCCATTCCCCATGATCAGCCTTTGGACCCCAGCTTGATAGTTTCCGATTCTTCCGAGCCTGAAGAACCTTTGCCCTCCGAACCGGAAGAACCCGCTTCTGAACCCGAGAAAGAAGCGGAAATTATGACTTTTGCGCTTGGCCTTGATGGGGATACCGTTTCTCTTGCCGCCGGAGATACCCTTGGGGACTGGCGCCTTGAAAAACTTGAAATATCCCGGGATCCTTCCGGCGAAATAAGCATTATTGATGCCGATTTTTCCGGAAACGTCGTGCTGAACGGTTATATCGAAAGAAACAATATGCTTGAATATGCCTATGATTTCGTCGTTTCCGAAGAGGACAGAGCAAAACTCCCCTTTATAGTTCTTGAGGAATTCGGCAACGCAAAGCGCTGTAGTTTTATTCTCTCCATTCCGGATGATATAGGTGATTCCCTCTATCTTGATTTTGGCGAAAAACTTGACTGCAAAATTACCGTAAGCGGCTGTTCCCGCAGTTTTTCCTATACCGAAGGTGCGGACGGACTTGATATCGTTAAAATCGAACCGGCCGAACCCTAAAAATTTTATGCAAAACAAAAAGGCACCGCTTTATGCGGTGCCTTTTTTATCGGCTTTTATTATCAGCCGTTGTTCTTTTTCTGTCTTGCTTCGATATCTGCAAGAGCGTCTTTTCTGGAAAGGTTGATTCTGCCCTGCTGGTCGATCTCGACAACTTTTACAACAACTTCGTCGCCGGGTTTAACAACATCCTCAACTTTTTCAACGCGTTTGAAGTCGAGTTTGGAAATGTGGCAAAGGCCTTCTTTTCCGGGTGCGATCTCAACAAATGCGCCGAACTGCATAAGGCGGGTTACTTTACCTTTATAGATTGCGCCGACTTCCGGATCCATGGTGATGGTCTGGATTACCTGGATAGCTCTTCTTGCGTTTTCAATATCCATACCGGAAACAAATACGCTGCCGTCTTCCTCGATGTCGATTTTGACGTCGCATTCTGCGCAGATTTTCTGGATGGTTTTACCGCCGGAACCGATAACGTCACGGATCTTGTCGGTATCGATTTTGATGGTGAGCATCTTGGGAGCATATTTGGAAAGTTCTGCTCTGGGCTCTGCAATAGCGGGAGCCATAATGTCATCAAGGATATAGAATCTTGCTTTTTCGGTTTTATCAAGAGCTTCAGCAATGATTTCGGGAGTAAGACCGTCGCATTTAAGGTCCATCTGGATTGCGGTGATACCGTCTTTGGTACCGGCAACTTTAAAGTCCATATCGCCGAAGAAGTCTTCAAGACCCTGAATATCGACCATGGTCATCCAGCGGTCGCCTTCGGTAATAAGGCCGCAGGAGATACCTGCAACAGGTTTTTTGATCGGAACACCTGCATCCATAAGTGCAAGGGTGGAACCGCAGATTGCGCCCTGGCTGGTGGAACCGTTGGAAGAAAGAACTTCGGAAACAGTTCTGATAGCATAGGGGAATTCTTCTACGGGCGGGATAACGGGCTCAAGAGCTCTTTCAGCAAGAGCACCGTGACCGATCTCACGTCTGCCGGGACCGCGGGAAGGTCTGGTTTCACCAACGGAATAGGAAGGCATGTTGTACTGGTGCATATAGCGTTTGCTGGTTACGCCGTCTATGCCGTCAAGTTCCTGTGCTTCGGAAACAAGTCCGAGGGTTGCAATGGTAAGAACCTGGGTCTGGCCTCTGGTGAACATACCGGAACCGTGGGTTCTGGGAAGAATGCCGACTTCTGCTGCAAGGGGTCTGATTTCATCAAGGCCGCGGCCGTCAACACGTTTACCGTCATCGATGAGCCAGCGTCTTACAACATATTTCTGGAGTTTATAGATAGCCTCGTCGATTTTAAGAATATCGTCGGGATATACTTCGTCGAATTTTTCATGAACAGCTGCGATGATGGGCTGAAGAGCTGCATCACGAACGTTTTTGTCGTCGGTATCAAGAGCTTTTCTGATATCTTCGATGGCGAATTCTTTGATTTCCTCAAACATTTCTGCGGGAACATCGATTACCTGATATTCAAATTTCTCTTTACCGATTTCTGCAACAACGCTGTTGATGAAGTTTACCATCTTAACGTTTTCTTCATGAGCAGTCATGATAGCTTTGAGCATGGTTGCGTTATCAACTTCGTTTGCACCTGCTTCGATCATAACAACCTTTTTATCGGTGGAAGAAACGATAAGATGAAGGTCGGATTTTGCATCCTGTTCAGCGGTGGGGTTAAGGATGATCTCGCCGTCAACAAGACCAACTTCGCAACCTGCGATAGGTCCGTTCCACGGAACATCGGAAATTGCAACAGCCATGGAAGCGCCGATCATGCCGCACATGCAGTAGGAATAATCGGGGTCAACAGACATTGCGGACATAACAACAGCGCAGTCGTTTCTCATATCCTTGGGGAAGAGAGGACGCATGGGGCGGTCGATTACGCGGCTGTCAAGGATAGCTCTGTCGGTGGGGCGGCCTTCTCTTCTGGGGAAGGAGCCGGGGATCTTACCAACGGAATAAAGCTTTTCGTCAAAATCGACGGAAAGAGGGAAATAGTCAATACCTTCGCGGGGGGTCTTGCTTGCGGTAACGTTGCAGAGAACAGCGGTTTCGCCGTATCTTACAAGGATGGAAGCGTTTGCAAGGCAGCACATTTTGCCGGTTTCAAAGCTGATTTTTCTGCCGCAGTATTCGGTTTCAAAAACTCTGTAATTTTCGAACATAAAAAAATACCTCCGTTTCAAATTTTTGCGCGCGGCAAAAACAAAAGCGGAAGCGGGAATAAACAATAAATCCAAAAACCAAAAAATTCTTTGGTTCCTCGATTAACTGCTTATTTCCGTGCCTGCCGTTTTTGCCGCACTTTGTTATTATTGGTTTATTAACTCAATAAAGTCAGGGAGAAAGAAAATTTCCCCCTGACTTTAAAAAAGACAAAATTATCTTCTGATGCCGAGTTTTGCAACGATTGCACGATAACGCTCGATGTCGGTTTTCATAAGGTAGTTAAGAAGGTTTCTTCTTTTACCAACCATTTTGAAAAGGCCGCGGCGGGAATGGTTATCTTTTTTGTGCTCTTTAAGATGCTCGGTAAGGTCAGCAATTCTTTTGGTAAGAACAGCGATCTGA
>JAFSDS010000021.1 GCA_017436125.1 Oscillospiraceae bacterium
GTAATAAGGTTTTCGTGCATTAAACCTCACCTCCAAATTCAAGTTTGTCGAATAGATTGTATCAAATTGCTGTGTAAATATCAACCAATATAGAAAAAGCACGATGGTTTTGTATCAAAACCATCGTGCTTTTATGGTGCGCTGCAAGGGACTCGAACCCCTGGCCTACTGATTCGTAGTCAGTCACTCTATCCAACTGAGCTAGCAACGCAAATGCGGTTTTATGCCGCATTTGATATAATATCATAGAAAAATCGTAATGTCAAGGATAAATTTTAACTTTTTTAAGAATTTTTATCAGAAGAGGTTTCTGCGGAACTTGTTCCAGCGGCGTTTTGCAAAAATTACAGAAACCGCCGCAACCGCAGAAAGGATAAGCCAAATAGTCATTACTATTCCCCATCCGGCGGTATCAACAAGCGCACCGGTGACCCAGCTCATGACCGCGGTGCTTAAATAGGAAACCGCGTTGAGCGTTCCGGTCATAATAGAAACTTTGCCTACGTTGTGGAAATACATCGGAATCGTACCGACGATGAACATATTCTGTCCAAGGGAACAGGCATAAGTCACCGCAAGGGAAACGATGGAAACAACAATGGAAAATCTTCCAAAAAGGGCAAGAAGCGAAAGCGCTCCGGAAGATATTACAAAAAGGATGAACAGGGACGAAAGCTCATCCCTTGTTTTAGCCATAATGCGGTTTGCAAGATATGGGCCAAAAAGTCCGAATACAGGAAGAAGCGTTCCCGTAAGGATCGAAACCACCGAGTTCATTTCAAACATATCGGAAATAAAAGTCGGGACCCATGTGGACATACAGTCCTTAAGTATTCCCTGAACGCCGGAGGCCACCGCAAGAGTCATAAGGCCGGAAACTATAAGGAGTTTTATAAAATTCGATGGTATCTCGTCATGGGGAACGGATTCTCCGCCCTCATCAACGAATACCGGACGTTCCTCAATGATTCCGTTTTTGTCCGTATCCTTTTCAATGCCGGTGGTAACGATAATCCAGACCACCGCGGCAAAAAGGGTGCAGAAACTTCCGCAGATGAAAGATGCCCTCCAGCCGTTGGCGCTTATAAGCAAAGCGGAAAGGATATACGCAAAAAGCGTTCCTCCCGCCATGGTCGTTGCAAGAGCGGTGCAGGCCTTTTGTCTTCGTTCCGTTTGTACCCTGTCGGAAACTATGCGGCAGATAGGAGCCCACAAAAGCGCCTGGGCAAGGCCGTTTGCACTCCAAAGCGCAACAAGAAGAACGAAGGGCGGCGCAAAGCTTATGGCAAGGTTGATAACAGAAGAACAGGCAAGGCCGGTAAAAACAAGATACCTTGGCGAAACTTTATCCCCCAGCCAGCCGCTTAAAAACTGACCAAGGCCGTAGCAGATGAAAAATCCGGTGGTAACGGCGCCGGCTTCTGATTTTAACAAAACGCCGGAATTTGTCATTTCCGCCATGGATGCGGAAAAATTAAGGCGGCCGATATATGAAAAGCTGTATGCCATCCAGCAGGCGGCAACAAAAAAGGCGGTTGTTCTGCCGCTTGCGATTTTTTTCTTGACCATACGACAAATCCCGCCTTTCTGTATAAAATAATTATTATTTGTTGAAATTATTATATCACTTTCCACAGTTTATTACAATATCGCGGATTTTATAAAATAACGGTCGGGTTTTGTCCGTTTTAACAAAAAAAGCCTTTCGCAAAATTGCGAAAGGCTTTTTTTAAAATTCAATCCTATGTTTTTTAAGGGTTTTTGCAAGAAAAACTCCAAGAATGCCGGCGGTCACAAATTCACCGAAACCTACGGTGAACATAAAAAACGGAATGGTACCCTCCAGGCCGTAGGCATAACGCAGAACAAACGGCACTATCAGCATATTGGCAAGGATAGTCGGCGCCGGCACAAGATAAACGCTTTTTTTGCGGAGCATCCAAGCTCCCGCCGCACCGATAAGGGTGGCGATGCTTCCGAAAACAACGTCCCAGATAACGCCCCCGGCAAGAATGTTCGAAATAAAGCATCCGATGAAAAGTCCCGGAATAGCCGCGGGGGTAAACATCGGAAGAACGGCGAACATTTCCGAAAGTCGGAACTGGATAACGCCGCTTGAAATTCCGAGCAGGGCGGAAATCTCCGTCAGCACAACGTAAAGCGCCGCGATAACAGCGCTTTTTGTAAGAAAAGCGGTTTTTGATCTTCTGTTATTCATTTTTCAAACTCTCCTTTGGTTTTGTTTTAAGTGAGGAAGGCTTCGAACTCACTGATTCGTTATTATATCACTTTTGTTTTTTCGATGCAACGAAAAAATAAAAAAGGACGCTGTCGGCGTCCCTTTTGGTGTGATTTCAATTCAACATCCTCATAAGAAAAAAGCCGCGGTTCAAAAGAACCCCGGCTTTTTTGGTGCGGATGATGGGACTTGAACCCACAAGGTGTTGCCACCACTGGAACCTGAATCCAGCGCGTCTGCCGATTCCGCCACATCCGCATTAGCAAATGATATTTTAACATTATAAATATTTAGTGTCAAGCAAATTTTTAAAAGCGCTGATATTTTCGCATTTTTTGAGAAAACTATTATCAAAAATATCGAAAGGACTGAATTTATAATGCGGAAAAAACGCTTTTTTGCGCTGGTTCTTGCGCTTATCCTGATTATTTCCTTCTCCGGATGCAGAAACCGCGACGATGAAAACAATCCCGGTGAACCCGACATCACCGAAGACGACCGCCTTGTTATTTATCATAACAACACCGAGCTTGCGCCCATGCTCATGGCCCTTGCGGAGGAATATTCCTCCAAAACGGGCAAAAACCTTTCCGCCCAGCTTGCCGGAAACGATTTTATGGGAGAAATGGGTTCTTCCGGCGCGGCAATTTATGTTGTGGATACCCATTCCGACCTTTCCGGCTGGCATTCGGATGGGCTTTTAAGTGACCTTCTTAACGGAAGCGGATTTTCCTCCTCCGTTTCCATGATCCCTTCCGGCCTTCAGCTTAACCAGAACGGCATCGGAAGCTACGGCATCCCTCTTATGCTTGAGGGCTATGGCTATATTTTTGACAAAGCCATGCTCCGCGACCTTTTCGGAACCTCTGCCGAAGCCCTTGCAGACGACCTTCGCACCTGTTCCTTTACCGAATTTGAAGGCTTTGTTGCGGCGGTGGATACCTATATCTCCGCTCCTTCCGCCATGGCTGTCACTGTCGGCGGAAATCAATACACCTTTGCCGCCGAAAAAACCGGAAAAGCAATGAACCTAACCGGCGTTTTTTCTCTTAACCACGAAAGCACCCGGGTAATGGAGCATCTTTTAAGCACGGGCCTTGCGGCAAAATTTGCCGGACGCTATGAAGTTATGTCTGCGGACGAAAACGCCGTTTCCGGACTGGAAAATATCGCTTCCGCCTATATGGAAGCGCTTGACCTTCATACAAGCTATATTGCCGGTGCAAAAGGAAGTATCGGCCGCGGCGATGAATTTACCGGCGGAGATTATAACTATTCCACCTCCGTTGACCTTTTTACAAAAGGCTATGCACTTTTTTATCCCGGCGGAACTTCCGATGCGGCGGATTTTGAAAAATCCTCCGAAGGATTCGGCAAAGAACTTGATATTATCCCCATGAAGCTCCCCCTTTCCGATGAGGACATCACCGCAGCAGGCATGACCGCGGAAAAGCTTCAAAGCTCCATTGTTATCGGAAGCCGCTATTACCTTGCCCTTAACCCCAAGGCGGACGAAAAACTCGCCTCCGCCGCAAAGGATTTTATCAACTGGCTCCATGACGACGAAGCGGGAAAAACCGCCTATTCCAACGCTTTCGGCGGCGTTCCTTTTAACTTTGGTTATGGAGAAAACAATAATTCTTCCGCAGAAGGCGATAGCCCTGCGGATAATGCAGAAAGCGAAGCCGTTTCTTCAGAGGATTCCGCTCCTTCCAAAGATACCGCACCTTCCGGAACAGGTGAGGAAAACAAATCCGGTGCCGAAAACGAAAATTCCTCCGGCGTTGACGTTCCTTCAGCGCCCGAAGCAGAAAATAACACTTCCGGCATGAATAAAGTCCCAAGCCACAGCATTTCAAATTCCCTCGATGCGGCTGTGGCGGAATATTATGCTTCCGGAAACTGGATCCCGGATATGGCATCCGCCCTTCCCGGAGATTATATCGAAAAAATACTCGGCGGTTCCTTAAAAGATTTTTGGGGAATGGAAACCTGGGCCGATGCGGACCGCAAAAATTTTGTGGATACAATCATCGGCGGCTGGAAGGAAAGACTTGATAAAGACAATGCCGCCGTTGGCTGATAACAAAAAAGGCACTTCGTAACGAAGTGCCTTTTGTCTTTTATTCTGCCTTATTCTTCAGCGGAAGGTTCCCAGTTTGCAAGATAGTTTTCAAACTCATCTTTATAGGTATCCGGAACAGGAGCATCCTCTTTGATGGTAAATACTGCGTTTTTCTCGATATGCTCGGTTTCAACATCCTCAACAAGTTTTGCAACGATTACGAAACGATAGTTGGATCTTGCGTTAAGGCCGTATGCAACGGTGCAGGTGGAGAGGGTAAGGATCTTATCCTCGGGGGTTACTTCAACGTCGTAGTCATAAATGGAACGGCGCTCAATAGCCTCAAGCATAACGGCATATTCTTCTGCAACGGGGTTCGGCTCGATATACCAGAGAGAACCTGCGTTTTTGTTGTAGAATTTGGAGAAGGTTTTGTTCTCTGCTTTTGCATCGTTATAGAAAACAGAGAAAATCTCCCAAACGGTATCTTCCTCCGGAAGCGTAAGATAAATATAGGGGGTCTTTTCAGCAAAGGAAGGATCTTTGAAGTTGAAAAGCTGGGAGAAAAGAGGACCGGTGGGGTCGTCGTTTGCATAAGCAAGGTTGGTAACGCCAAGGTCGCTGTGACCGAAAATTACGGTGTTGGTAGAAAGTTCTTCGGCGGTGTTTCCGCAAACGTTACGGAAATGGGTGTAATATGCGCCGTCGATCCAGTAGGTCTGGGGAACTTTTTTACCGGTGATATCACGCTTATCATAAGGATAGCTCTTATCATAGCTGAAGCATACGCCTGCATCAACATCTTCAAGACCGGGAATATAAAGCCAGCCCATAACGTCGTTGTTTGCGTTGAATGCTTCAACAAACTGCTCTTTTCTGGTGGGAACTTCAAGAACAACGTCGCCTTCGGGAGTTTCATCACCGGAGGGAACAAGAGGATCGATATTGATGCTTCCGGAGCTGTTATCGGAAGAAGGAGTATCATCGTCTGCGGAACAGCTGGTTGCCGCAATAAGGATGATAGCAACAAGAACGATAAGGAGAACAGCCGCTCCTCCGATTACTGCGCCAACGGGAAGAGCATTGAGCTTACCCATAAGGCCGGAGCTTTTTGCTTTTTTCTTATTATCTTTCGGGAACTGGGTTTCATCCTCTTCGATTTTCTTTGCGGGTGCGGGTTTTGCTTCCTTAACCGGTTTTTCTGCTTTTACGGGTTTTTCCTTGGGTTTCTTTTCGGAAACGGTTTTTACTCCTGCGGAAATACCTTCGCCGACGGTTTTTGCGCCTGCGGCCGCTCCGGCAATAAATTCACCCATAAAGCTCTGTTTTTTCTTTTCTTTCTTTACGGGTTTTTCCGCTTTGGGTGCGGTTTCAATATAGCGCACAACCTTATGCGGTTTTTGATTTGCGGGAACGTCGCTTTCCGGTGCGGGAATATCTTCTGCAGCAAAGTCTTCATCGCTTATATTTACGGAAAAAGGCTTTTTCTGCTCTTCGCTACCGATGTTTTCGGAATTTTTAAATTCTTCGGACATAGTTTTATTTTCATTCCTTTCTGGGGCAATCTTCTACGAATACATAATAACATTATATTTGTTAAAAAACAAGTTGCTAATTATTAAAAACCTATTAAATAAGTGTCATTTTTTGTCCGATTTGTTGCATTTAAGGCGATTTTTTATAAAGTAATTATTTCCTTTTTAAAAAACTTCTTCGTGCTCATTCAGAAATCCCGTGCTCAAAGTTTTGAGCACGGGATAAATATCATATATATTCTTTTCCAAGAACATCCCAGGGGGATATTGCCCCAAGAAGTTTTCCGTCGCTTTTTCCGTTTGATGTTACAAAAACCATAGAAAGTCTTTTTCCGCCAGAATATGTTTTTTCAAAAATATTCCGCAGTTCATCAACATAAAGCTCCCCGTTTACAAATCGGTATTCCTCCGTTTTATGATAGTCCGGGGCGATATATTCGGTTATATCCGAAAAAGTAACCGAATTTAGGAAAAAGTCGCGTTTTCTGTCCGCCATAAGGTTAAAAAACGAAAAGGAGGTAAAAACTCCGGCAACAATTCCGTTTTCATCAAGAATAGGAACGTTTCCGAGGGAGGTCTCCCTCATTTTTATAACGGTATCAAAAACCCTGTCCTCAATCTTTTTACAGAAAAGTTTTGAGATGGGGACCATTATCTCCCGGCATTTTTTGCGGTTTTTAAGGGAATTTATCGTCTTTTCAAGAAAGGCTATCATCTCATCCGTGGGCTGGATCGGATATTCATCGTCTATCTTCTGTTTATGCTGAAGAAGGTTGCGCACCTCCTGACAATATTTTATCTCCTCCCGGTACGGACGGTATTCATCCCTTTTTGAAAGAAAATTTGTTACGGAATCCCAGTCGTTAAGGCCAAAGGTTTCTTTAACTATGGATTCAAGCTCCTTGAATTTTTGGATATAAATATCGGCGTTTGTCAAAAAAACCACCTCTTTGCTTTCTGTTTCTGATAAATATTATATTCCCCCTCACAAAATAAAACAAGAGCTGCGGTTTTTAAAAAATTTACAAAAGAACTGTTTTATTAAATTACTTTTTATGATATTGTATAATCAGGAAATTATTCGGGAGGTGTACCCATGACATATTACGATAACCGCAGCGGTATCGGCAGCGAAGAAAACCGCGGAACGGTTTACCATACCGGAAACGGATTTTACAGACCATATATCGAACCCCTTGATTTAAGAGAAAAACGCCTTATCCGCGGTTCCGGAAACGGAATCGGCCTTGCGTCCCTTAGCTATATTGCCATTTCTCTTCTTGCAAGCGTTATATATCTTGTTTTTGCACAGATACTTTTCCCTGCATCGAACATACACGGCTCGATATATCTTACGGAAACGGTGGATTGGACTTTTAACCTTATCCTTTACGTTGTTTCCCTTATTATTCCTTTTGCAATATATGCTCTTTGCATAAAAATGCCTTTGGGCGTTGCCCTTCCCTTCAAAAAGACAAAACCCGCTCTTACCTTCGGCGGTATCCTTGTTTGCCTTGGGGGCGGGGTTGTTGCCTCCTATGCGGTAAGTTTTCTCCAGATGTCGCTCGAGGCTGTTGGCATAGGCATCACCATGCCGGAGCTTGAAACACCTGAAACCCTTCCCGGCATCATTCTCTACTGCATTACCATGACTCTCGCTCCGGCGTTTATTGAAGAGATGATATTCCGCGGAATCGTTATGCAGAGCCTTCGCCGCTTCGGCGATGTTTTTGCCCTTGTTGCTTCCGCTCTTATCTTTGGCATTTTCCATCTTAACCTTATCCAAATGCCCTATGCGTTCATCCTTGGTCTTTGCATCGGATATTTCGTTATGCGCACCGGTTCTCTCTGGGTTGGAGTAATAATGCATTTTATCAACAACAGCGTTGCGGTCGCTTTTGAGTTTATGCTTCCATATATGAGCGACGAGGTCTATTATATGGCAAACCTTGTGTATAATCTTGTATGTATTATACTCGCTGTAATCGGAATTGTGTTCCTTCTTACGAAATATAAGGATCTTTTCCGTTTTGAAAAATCCCCGGGCGTTCTTTCTTCCGGAAAAAAGGTAAGATATTTTCTCACCTCTCCGGCTCTTATCATCTCCATGATCGCCGCGGCGGTTATGACCCTTACCTATATCGAACTTCTCTGACCGAAGGGGGCGCGTTTTCTTGACCGATGAGGAATATATGCGCGAAGCGCTTTCTCTTGCAAAAAAGGCTTTTGAACTCGGCGAAGTGCCCGTTGGCGCCGTTGCGGTCTGGGATGGAAAAATCGTCGGCCGGGGGATGAACCTTAGGGAAACGGATAAAAACGCTCTTCGCCATGCGGAGATAATGGCCATTGATGAGGCCTGTAAAACCCTTGGCGGCTGGAGGCTTTGGAAATGCGACCTTTACGTCACCCTCGAACCTTGTCCCATGTGTGCCGGTGCAATAATAAATTCGAGGGTAAAGCGTGTTATATACGGTGCTTCCGACCCGAAGGCCGGCTCCTGCGGAAGTCTTGCCAACCTTTTTGAAATGCCGTATAACCATAAACCGGAGGTTACAAAAGGCGTTCTTGAAGAGGAATGTTCCGAAATTTTAAGCCGCTTTTTTGCAAGGCTCCGCGAAAAAAGAAAACAAAAAGAAAATCCGTCCGAATGATCGGACGGATTTTTTATTGTTCAATATTAACCGAAAGGCGTTACGGTTACGCCGGGATTTGAATATCCCTCTTCGTCATCTTCGCCATAGCCGGGAAGAGTCATTTCTGGCTCTTCCTCCGGTTCTTTCTCCGGTTCATTCGGAACTACCGGTGTTTGGGGCTGCTGGGGAGCAACAGGGACATTTTCCGGCGGAACAACAACAGGTTCCTCCTCCGGTTCTTCCGGAATTCCGGTAAAGTAGGGCTCGTCATAAACAACGATATATCCAACGGCGCCTTTTTCTTCAAGATAGCTGAAAACTGGGCTCATCTGTGCCTTGGTAAAACCTTCGCAGCTTATTACCGGCATCATATCAAGGCCGCCGATGCTTCCGAGGGATTCATAGATTTTTACAAAAACCTCATTTATATTTTCCGGAAGCTTTTTGAAATAAAAGTCATCGTTTATCTTTGTTCCGACAAAATCGTTGATATCGATATAAGGGGCATAGCCGTCGGCGGTAAAATCAAGGGCGCTTTCGCCATAGATGTCATAGCCTTTTATTGCAGCAAAGCTTTCATATCCAATAATAACGCTTGTATCGGTAAGAACAGCGGAAGAATAAATTCTCTTGGTGAACTGGTCGAGGATGTCCTTTTTGGAAACACCCTCCGCGCCGACTCCGAAATAGGCATAGTCCATGCCCTCGTTTTCCGGAAAGCGGACTCCGTCAAGAAGAATCGCATCAACACCTTTATCAAGAGCATCGTAAACAATATCGAGGATATATTTCTGTGCGGTATCGGAATATGGGTTGAGCCAGGGTTTTCCGCCGTTATCAACGCTGTCATCCAGCCAGAGAACGCCCTCCTCCGATTCATAGCGGATAGCCATATCCGCGGCGTTATAGGGAGTTGTGCTGTCCTCAAAGGCATAGATCCTTGCGATAACGTCAAGGCCGCGGCTTCTTGCAACCTTGATATATGTATCAAGATCGATGGCGTTTTCATGGGCGGCACCGGCATTAACAACGCTTGTATGGTCGGAAACATAAGTAACTGTTCCGCTTTTTGTTTTCATGTCGATAACAACCGCGGTGACTTCGTCATCAAGACCTTTAAGAAAGCCGTAAAAATCAAGGGAATCATAAAGAACTTCTTCCGGAACCGTTACTGCAACGGTTTCTTTTTCCATAAACTCCACCGGAAGGGGTTCATAGGCCGGTTCCTGGGGTTTATCCGGAACGGGGTTATCCTCTATTATCTCTTTATTTTTTTCGTTTATGGCTTTCATCAAAGGTTCGTATGCAAACCATCCGACAGTAAAAAGCAGAGCCGCCGCAAGAACTATTCCGACAGCTTTTATTATTTTTCCGCGTATCGGGTTATAGATACGGGAACGGTAATGTTTTACTTTAAATCTTTTGCTCATAACAACCAACCTTTATGTGGGAAGCTGATGGCCAACAAGTCCGTAGAATGCAAGGGAAAGAAGGCCAAGATAAATAAGAGCTATGGGAACACCTTTAAAAGGTTTTGGAACGCGGCAGTATTCGATCCTTGAAAGACCGTAGCCGACAATAACAACAGCAAAGCCAAAGCCAAGGCTCATGCCTATGCCGTAGCCTATGGTACTTATAAGGTCAAGTCTTTCGCCGGAAGGAATAAGAATTCCGCCAAGGGCGGCACAGTTAAAAACCGCCGCGCCAAGGTTCATTCCAAAATGCTCAAATTCTCCGGGAAGAAATTTTTTGATGAAGAAATAAACCCCGATATAAACAACAGCCATAACTCCGATATACATCATCGGGATCACTATGTGGCGGTATTCGCTGTCATAAATAAGTCCTCTTATGGGATAGCCGATAACGCCGGAAAGGGTTATAACGGCCATAAGAAGAAGGGTGTATCTTGCAATCTCCTTCGGTCTTTTTGCAAGATAGAACATCCAGCTTGTTCCAAGGGCCCTTGTAAAAATGATGTTTTCAATAAAAACAGCTGTAAGCATCATTGTGAGAAACTGGAAAATATAGTTCATGCATTTCCCTCCTCACTGTTTTTTGTTTCTTCCGATTTTTTGACCGCTTCGGAAATAAGGTTTACTATCGCCGCCATAAAGCCGAGAAGGATGAATCCCCAGAAAGGAAGTCTTACTGCGGGATAAACCGCATCCGCAAACTTAAAGCCCCAAAGACCTCCGCTTCCGAAAAATTCTCTTGCTGCACCAAGAATAATGGCGGTCAGCGCAAAACCAAGCGAAATTCCGATTCCGTTCATAAGAGCGGAAAGGGGTTCGCTGTTTTCCGCAATCTTGGAAGAATATACTATCGGAACAGTGGATACCGCAAGAAGAACGGGATATATTCCGAGGGAGTCAAAGATGGTTGCGGAAAAACTTCCGCAAATAAAATATGCCGGAACGAGCATAACGGTCGAAACAAGCGCATAGCAGACGACCCTGAGCCACTGGGGAAGTTTTTTCCCGAAAACGGATGCAAAAACAAGAACAGGAACCGTAACAAGGAAATATGTTACAGAAAGAGCCGCACCGTTTTGAAGGGTAGTATCACCGGCGGCAAGCTGGCCGATTACAAGACCGAGAACAAGAACAGGGTTTTTGAAAAAGATATATGCAAGGCTGTCTTTAATACCGAATTTTTCTTTCAACTGGTTCATACGGCAGCCTCCTCTTCGGTTTTTTCATCCTCGGAAGGCTCTTTTTCTTCCTGTTCTTCGTTTTCCTCTTCGGAAATTTCTTCTTCGGAAGTTTCATCAAAAGAAACCTCGATTACAGGCTCCTCGGTAATCTCCTCTTCGGAAAGTTCTTCCGCTTCGGTGTTTTCCTCAACAGCCTCAGCAGGAGCTTCTTCCGCCTTTTTCTTTTTCAAAACGCGGACAAAGGGAAGCTTTTCTTCCTTTTCGGTTTTTTCTTTCGGCTTTTTCTCAAAGAAAACTTTCTTGAGTTTTCCGCCGCGGCGAAGAACGTGAAGTATCTCTTCGCATATCTCATCGAAAAGCGGGGAGAAAACGTTCATGATGATGAGCGCGTATGCAAATCCCATTTCAAGCTCACCGAAATAGCGGAAAAGGAATGCCGCAACGGCGGATGTGATTCCGGCCATGAATTTTCCAAAGTCGCGCTTCGGGGAAGTAACAGGTTCCGAAAGCATAAAGAATGCGCCGAAAATCGCGATCCCGCTAAAAAGTTCATAGCAAAGAGAATCAAAAGAGGATGCTTCTATCCTCGGGAACAATGCAAGAAGCAAAGAATACGGCAAGAGGAAGGAAACGGGAGTTATCCAGTTTACGGTTTTTCTTACCATAAGGAAAATTCCGCAGGTTGCAACAACAAAGATGTTAGTTGCGCCCATAGGTCCCGGAACGCTTCCGAGAAGCATATCGAGTACCTCGTATTCCGGAACAGCACCGAGAGCAAGGCTGTATGCGGGGCTCTGGGCCATAGCGGCGGTATTTTCACCAAAAATTTCAAGAGTCTGGAGCGGGGCCGGATAGCTGAAAACTTTTGCGGGCCAGCAGATAGCCGCCGACGCAAAACCAACAGCCGCCGGGTTAAAAAGGTTATTTCCCGTTCCGCCGAAAGGCAGTTTTACAACAAAAATCGCAACAGCACAAGCGGCGGCTATTACAAAATAGTCAACCGTCGCCGGCATAAGAAGCGGAATAACAAGTCCGGTTATTGCCGGAGTAAGGTCAAAACTTATTTTTTCATGAAGAACAAGGGCGCCTATTGCGGAAAAAACAACGCAGAAAAGAATTCCGCTTAATCCAAGAAGCAGTGCCCTCGGTCCGTAATAGAAAAACGCCATAACATATATCGGAACAAGAGCGATGATAACGTCGGTCATCATGGTCCTTACGGATTCGCTCTGGCGAACATGGGGCGCATTTTGAAACATCAGACTTTCGTTCACAGCGTTCCCTCCTTTTTCGCAAGTTCCATCTGTTTTTTGGCCTTTATGATGGTTGCCGCAACGTCTATCCTTGATGGACAGACATAGGAACAGGCGCCGCAACCGATGCAGAGAGCCGCATCGTAGCGGGTAAGTTTTTCAAAATCGCCGAATTCCGCAAGCTTTCTCATGGTGGAAACGGAAAGGGCCTTCGGGCAGGCGTGGTCGCATCTTCCGCAGCCTATGCAGGGCGAAGGATTATGGTATCCTCTTGAAAGAGCGATAATGCCCCTGGTGGTCGGACCGACAACTTCGTTTTCCGGTTCGAAAATGGAACGTCCGGTCATGGAACCGCCCATAATGATAACTTCCGGTTTTTCGTTAAGGCCGCAAAGCTGGATTATCCTTTCAACAGAAGTTCCGACCGGAACTTCAACGTTTCTTGGATTGAGTATTGCATCGCCCGCAACGGTTATAAAACAGCTCGTCATTTTTCGGCTGTCCTCCGCCGCTCTTGCAAGATGGAGCATTGCACATGCGCCAACAACAACAGCGTTTTTGCCTTTCGGGATATGGCGATATACTCTTCCCTCTGCCGGATAGCGTCCGCCGATTTTTTCAACCTTATAATTTCCGATTTTTTTCGGGATACTGAAGTTGGTATCAAAAATATGTTTATACATTGCGACATAGGTTTTTTCCGGAGAAAGGACCTTTTCACAAAGTTCAATTCCGAGCGCAACTTTTTCCGGATGGTGGATGCAACCGCTCATCTGGCTGGATATGTACGGCTCGTCGTCAACGGCATCGATTATAAGCGTTCCGCCTTCTCCAAGATCAGTTTTTTCAAGCTTTTCACAAAGAAGTTTTCCGTCGCTCTCATCAACTATTTCCGCAAGGCGGGCAAGCTCGATTATCTGCTCGCGTGAAAGTTCATCAAGAGCGATATCCGGAAAATCACAGTCAAAATATTCATATTCATGCCGCATTACCAGAGTGCTTCTGGTGAGCATGGGCTCCTTCTTCTGTTCAAGAATTATGCCTCTTACAAAGAATGACATTTTCGTCCTCCATTATTTTTGTTTATGCAAAAGCGGCGCTGCGGATCTCCTCAACGGCTTTTGCATAATTTTCCTGTTTAAAAAGTGCGGAACCCGCAACAAAAATGTTTGCGCCCGCTTTGGCAGCTATGCCGATGGTGTTTTTATCAATGCCTCCGTCAACCTGGATGTTGACGTTAAGGCCCTCTTTTTCAATGATCTCGCGAAGTGCTTTTACTTTCGGCATCATATCCGCCATAAAGCTTTGGCCGCCGAATCCCGGTTCAACGGTCATAACAAGAACCATTTCAATAAAAGGAAGATACGGAACGACCTTTTCATAGGGAGTGCCGGGTTTTATGGCTATTGCGGGAAGAACTCCAAAAGATTTTATCTTTTCGATAACCTCCATGGGGTCGTTGTCGCATTCGAGGTGAAAGGTTATCCTGTCCGCCCCGCCTTTAACAAAATCTTCGATATAGCGAAGAGGTTCGGAAATCATAAGATGGGTATCAAAAAACATTTTGTTGACCTTGCGAAGGCTCTTCATAATAGGAGCGCCGTAGCTGATGTTCGGAACAAAATGTCCGTCCATGACGTCAATGTGGAGCTGGTCTGCGCCGGCAGTTTCCATAGCTGCGCATTCTTCACCGAGTTTTGCAAAATCTGCGGAAAGGATCGAGGGGGCAATGATAACTTCTTTCATTTTAAAACACCTCTGTAATATATAATAAAATATATTTTTACAGTTTATTTTATCAAAAACAAAATAAAAGGTCAACCTTATGCCCGCTCCTTAGGCCCTATTGGAATATAGTTCCGGCATATATTTACAAAAAGTTTGCATTTTTGCCGCTGTTTTTTGCCCTGATAAAGAAAATGCGAAGGACAGCCGGAGCTTTTTGCCTTTGGCCGCCTTCGCTATATAAAGCCCCTTTCATTGGGGGCATACCATATTTTATGCAAAAAACGGCCCCCGGGACAGAAATAAAAAAACGGTCCGTAAAACAAAAAAATGCTGCCGCTTTTACAAAAAAAACAGGAGACCCCTTTTAGGATCTCCTGTTTTGGTGCCGCTAACGAGACTCGAACTCGTACGCCTTTAGGGGCGAGGGATTTTAAGTCCCTTGTGTCTGCCATTCCACCACAGCGGCGTTTTTTTAATTTTGTAAGGTTAATTATAACAAAACCGCCCGGGGTTTACAAGTCTTTTATTCCATTTTGCCATATTTGCCCTTTTAATAAAAAATTTGTGTGACAAATATATACTCTTGTGGTATACTTTAAATGTAGAAATTTATCTTTATTTAATTAAAGATTTTTAAGGAGGTTTCTTTTAACAATGAAACGCATTTTTTCCCTGCTTATTGCGCTTATCCTTGTTGCAACCTTTGCACCGATTTCCGCAATTGAAGCAAACGCCCTTATCATGGACGAAAACTATACCAAATATAAAGTTGTTTTTGATCCCGGTGCGGCACCCGGCGGCAGCCGGTCTTCCGGATATCAGGAAACCAGCGTAAGCGTTACCCTTCCTTCCGCAAAATCCATCGGATTTGAATACGAAGGCTATACCTTTACCGGCTGGAACGTAAGCGGAAGATCCTATGGCGCAGGCGACACCTATACCTTCAGCACTTCCACCGCATCCAAAAACAGCGAAAACCAGTATACTGTTTATGCAACCGCAAAATGGAGCAGAGACGGCAGCTCTTCCGGTTCCTCTTCCTCCAGTTCTTCCAGCTCTTCCAGCTCCTCTTCCGCTTCCGATACCATCACCGTAACCTATACCCCCGGTGAGGCAAGCGGCTCTAATATTCCGAGAAGCTATGGAAAAAACAAAGAATTCGGCCTTGCATCCAACCCCTATACTTACAAAGGCTATACTTTTAAAGGCTGGCTCATTATCGGTTACGAAACCTATGGCGTTCTTCCCGCAGGAACCAAAGTTGCCGTATCCGAAAGCATCACCGCCGTTGCACAGTGGCAGAAGAGCAACACCGGCATCACCATCATCGATCCCAATAATCCCGATGGTTCCAGTTCCAGCTCCAGCTCCTCCTCTTCCACTTCTTCCAAGCCGGCATCTTCTTCCACTTCTTCCAAACCTGCATCCTCTAAGCCGGCATCCTCCAAACCCACTTCTTCCAAGCCGGCAAGTTCCTCCAGCTCCAGCAGCTCTCTTGCTTCCACTTCTTCCAGCTCCTCTATGAGCGAATCCTCTTCCTCCTCTTCTTCCGTTGTTGAAACTCCGGTAGTAGATACCTTTGAACCCATCAGCCTTGCATACAGCATCAACGGCGATATCCCCGTAACCGGAATCGAATTCCTTCTTAAAGAAGATATCGGCGAAAATCCCCAGCTTGTTGTTGCGGCTCTTGATACCTACAGCGTTATTGATGCTGCAGCTCTCGGATTCATCGAATCCGGCGAAGCTCTTGCCGCATTTGATCTTTCCCTTCTTTCCGCAGGTCTTACCTATAACGGCAAGGCTCCCGGCACCGTAACCTATACTCTTAACGGAACCCAGGCAACCGCTTCTTCCAACTATGACGGTTACGTTCTTGCCATGGTACATACCACCTCTGCCGCAGGTTATGAAGGCGATTATTACATGACCGACGGCGAAAATACTTATACTTATACCCCTTCCACCGCATTCAAATCCGCCGTTACCAATGTAAAGCTTGTTGAAGAAGACGGTTATTACCGCCTTGTTATCCGTGATGTTGCAGGTCTTTCCAAGTTTGCATATCTTGCAGATGCAAACACCATCGTTGAAGTCGCTCTTGTTCCTAACGCAGCAGCCGCTTCCGCAAGCATCGACGTTACTTCCCTCTCTCCGATCCTTCTTGCTCATATTGAAGTCGGCGAAGGAAAAACTTCCGCCGGAATCCCCTTCTGGGTATGGATCATCGTTGCGGTAGTGGTTCTTCTTGTTGCCGTTCTTGTTGTTCTTTTCCTTATTAACCGCAAAAACGAACAGCGCCGCTATGAGGAACGCAGCGAAAGACATTCTTCTCACAGAAGCTCCTATTCCTCCGGAATCACCGGTTTTGATGACGAAGAATAATCCATAGAATAAAATATAAAGCACCCGCCAAAAGGCGGGTGCTTTTTTCTTGTATATATAAAAATAATCTGCTATGATAGGGGTATATTTTTGAAGGGGGATGTTTTTTTGAAAAACAAAGCGCTGTTTTCTCTTATCGCTTCCATGGCGATTTTCGGTACCGTTGGTATTTTCAGAAGATATATTCCCTTTTCCTCCGGTCTTATCGCTTTTTCAAGGGGCATTATCGGCGCGGTCTTTATTATTCTTTTTCTTTGCATCACCAAAAGACCCTTTGATTTTGCAAAGGTGAAAAATGCCTTTGTTCCCCTTTTTATTTCCGGCGCGCTTATGGGGTTCAACTGGGTTTTGCTTTTTGAAGCATATAGCTATACTTCCGTTGCCACGGCGACCCTTTGCTATTATACCGCCCCGATAATAGTTATTGCCGCTTCGCCGTTCATCTTCGGCGAAAAGCTCGGCATTAAAAAAATCTTTTGTGTTATTGCCGCATTCTGCGGAATGGTTGCCGTTTCCGGAGTTTTGAGCACCGGTTTTTCTTTTGCGGAAACAAAAGGTGCTCTTCTTGGCCTTGGGGCTGCCGTTCTTTATGCAAGCGTTGTTATAACGAATAAAAAGCTCGGCGATGTTCCCGCTTTTGAAAGAACGGTAATACAGCTTTTTGCCTCTGCCGCGGCGATTTTTCCCTATGTTCTTCTAACTGAAGATTTTTCCGTGCTCAAGCCGGGCACTGTTTCAATATCCATGCTCATTTTTGTTGGCATAGCGCATACGGGCCTTGCCTATGTCCTTTATTTTGGCAGCATCGGTTCTCTTAAAGCCCAGACCGCCGCGATTTTCAGCTATATCGACCCGGTTACGGCTATAATACTTTCCGGCACCGTGCTCAACGAAAAAATAGGTGCTTCAGAAATGATCGGTGCCGTGCTCATACTCGGTTCCGCATTTATAAGCGAACTTTCCGAAAAGAAAACAAAGGTATAATTTTTTTCTCACTTTTTACTTTTGGACCGATGCTTTTAAACTCCTGTAATTTCACCAAGCATTGATGAGAACAGAAAAATATGATAAAGTAAACTGAACGATAAATAAGAATTTGACGAACTGATAAACAACTTGAGTTTTAATATTCATCGCCTATGGCGTTGCAATAAATACTGTTAGAAAGGATGATTATTTATGATGAAATGTTTTATTGGTGTATGGAGGATGCACAGTAAATAATCCTCCAAAACTAATTAAGGAGGACATAGAATGACATTAGAAACATTACTACCTCAATTGAAGTTTAATTCCGTTATTGAAGATGCAGTAAAGCAAAAAATTATTAAAAGTAGGCGGCAAATCGAAGTAATCGCAGAAACAGCCTATAACAGTGACAATTTTGCTTTTCCGCTATGCAAGCGAATGCCGCTAACCCGTTTAGTGGTAGTTGTATATCTCTTATTGCAAAAGTATGCAGATTATAAAGCCATTGGCGTAACAGATGAAATTATTTTGGATACTTTTAGAGATGTTTCACTTCGAGCCAACTTGTACTATAAACAGAATGGTAAAATTGGTATTTCCAAAGATGATGTTATTTGGTTTCGCCACATTATGAATGTGCATATATTCAAAATAGGGGTATTGCAATACCAAACATTCAATATGATTTATTTGGATGAGGAAACCATTGGGGAACCATATATGGTATTTACACAAGAACAGAAACTCGCATTACCCAACGGCTCTCCTGTAATAAATTGTCATATTCAGAAAGGTGCAAATATTAGTGCTGCTTTGGTTAATGAATCTATTGAGCAAGCCAAGGTGTTTTTCAAAGATTGCTTTCCTTCCATAGAATACAAGGCTTTTCTTTGCTACTCATGGTTGCTCTACCCACCGATGTTAAATATGCTTTCAGAGAATTCGAATATTAAGCAGTTTGCAAAATATTTTTCTATCGTCGGCGAGTGTAACGATTCAGAACAAGCCAAAGAAAATTTATTTGATTATGGAAAGCACAATCCACCTTGCAAGCCAACAACTTTACAAAGGATGGCAAAAGAGGATAATTCGATTCTTGGTTATGGGTGCGGAGTAATTATGTTATAATGTTCACCAAATCCCAATTTATCGAACAGCTTTGTTCTTTGAACATACTTCCCTCCGTCAAAATGACGGAGGGAAGTTCTTTATATCCTGAATCATTCCAAAAGGTAACAGGGGGATAATTTAGTTGACATTGCCTTTTTTTAGGAATATTATTACATTAGGTAATTTTCGGGAAAAGGAGGTTTCGTCATGGCTGAACTTGAAGAGAGATTTGAAGAAAGATATGACGAACTTAGAGAGGAACTGGAGGAACTTTGCCACGAAAAACGGTATAACGACCTTCGAAAACGTTTTCTCGATATGAACCCCGCAGATATTGCGTGGCTTTTTGACGATATGCCGGAGGATCATCTTCCTGTAATGTTCCGCCTTCTTGGAAAAGAAAAAGCGGCGGATGTTTTTGTCGAGCTTGAAAGCGATTCCCAGGAGATGCTCATCAAGGGCTTTTCCAATGCGGAACTTGAAGCCATCCTTGATGAAATGTTCCTCGATGATACCATCGACGTTATCGAAGAGATGCCCGCAAACGTAGTAAAGCGCATCCTTAAATATTCCGACCCGGAAACCAGAAGCGAGATAAACAAGATACTCCGGTATCCGGAGGATTCCGCAGGTTCCCTTATGACAACGGAGTTTATCCGCCTTCGCAGGGGAACAACCGTTGCCGGAGCTTTTGACGTTATCCGCCAGAAGGGCGACGACTCCGAAACCATCAACGTTTCCTACGTTACCGACGAAGCCCGCCATCTTATCGGATATGTAACCATCAGAACCCTTGTTCTTGAAAAAGATACCACAAAACTTATCGGCGACATCATGGAGCCGAACGTAATTTCCGCCGTTACCACCGACGATAAGGAATCGGTAGTTCAGCGAATGAGTAAATATGACTTCGATACCATGCCCGTTGTTGATGCGGAAAACCGCCTTGTAGGAATCATCACCTTCGACGACGCTATCGACGTTATCGAAGAAGAGGCCACTGAAGATATCGAAAAGATGGCGGCTATCACCCCGAGCGACCGCCCCTATCTTCGTACTGCCGTTCTTGATATATGGAAGTCCCGTATTCCCTGGCTTATGATACTCATGCTTTCTTCCACCTTTACCGGCATGATAATCAGCAGCTTTGAGGGTGCTCTTGCATCCTGTGTTGTTCTCACTGCATTCATCCCCATGCTTATGGGTACCGGCGGTAACTGCAGCAACCAGACTTCCGCAACCGTTATCCGCGGACTTTCCCTTCAGGAAATAGAGTTCCGCGACCTTTTCAAGGTAATATGGAAAGAAGCAAGGGTCGGTCTTTTTGCCGGTGTTTCCCTTGCGGCGGTAAGCTTTATAAAAGTCCTTCTTTTTGACGGAATGCTCCTTGGAAATCCGGAAGTCACCCCCATGGTTTCCGCCGTTATTGCCCTTACCCTTGTTCTCACCGTATTCTGTTCAAAAATCGTCGGCGCATTCATGCCCCTTTTTGCAAAAAAAGTCGGCGCGGACCCTGCCGTTATGGCATCGCCTTTTATCACCACCGTTGTTGACGCTCTTTCTCTGGTGATCTATTTCGGCTTTGCAACTCTTCTTTTGGGAATATAAAAACAAAGGCCTTTCTTTTGACTTAAAAGGAAGGCCTTTTTATTGTTTTTCCGCTTGACAATGCGTTTTTGTGCTATTATAATAGTCTATGCTGTTTACAGATATCGTACTGTCCGGCCAAAACCGGGCAGTTTTTTATTATTACAGGGAGGCATATCCATGAGCATAATTATCGCAAATATAATTTCCATTATCTCCTGCACCATGATGGTGCTTATCGGACTTATCAAAAATAAAAATAAAATCCTTGTTTCTCAGTGTGTACAGTTTACCCTTATGGGTGTTTCCCATTATCTTCTCGGAGGAATGGGCGGCGTTATCGCAACTGTTGTAAGCATCATCAGAAACGTGGTTTTCTTTAAGTTCAAAGCTTCCGTTGCGCTCAAGCTTCTTTTTGTTGCCCTTTCCGTTGTTCTCTCCCTCGGAACAGTCACCCTTAACCCCATAACCTGGCTTCCGATCCTTGCAACTTCTCTTTTTACCTGGATCATCGATACCGAGGACATAATCAAATTCAAATGGGTCATGATAATCACCGTCTGCATGTGGTTTGTATATGACGCATATCATCTTAACTTTATTTCCGCTGCATTTGACGCCTTTACCGTTGTATCCACCGGATACAGCATTTATCAGATCAAAAAAGGCGATAAAGAAAAAGCATAAAAAAACGCATTATAAAACAAAAACCGACCTGCGGTTACTTCCGCGGGCCGGTTTTTATTTTATGTAAAAGAAATTGACAGCAATCTTAATTTCCGAACAGATGAAGCAGCAGCCCTATCAGGAAGCATACTGCCATTGTAACAACTGCGGATACAATCACTTTCAGCATATTTTGATATGGTCTTTTTCCGATTTCCCGCTGTTTTTGTATTTCGTCCAGCCTTTTTCCTTCCGTAAAAGCTACGATTTCTTTATAAGTCTGAACATCGTTATCCTTTTTCAGTTTTTCAACTTTCAGCGCCCAATACATCGTAATTACAAAAAGAATTCCAAACGGAATAAATGCAAACTTTTCCAGCCAAAAGAAGAGCGGAGCCGCCGATAAAATCATGATTATAAAATGCAGGCTAAAAATGTTTCCGTAATAATTAAATTTTTTAATTTCCTGTTCATCGATTTTTTCTTTCATAATTTCGATATCTCCTTTGATCAAATTATCAATGGAGGTTTGGAATACTTCGCTTAAAAGAACAAGGCTGTTTACGTCCGGATAGCTTTTCTCATTCTCCCAATTTGAAATTGTCTGCCGTGATACATATATGCGGTCCGCCAGCTGCTCCTGCGAAATCTTCCGTTCCGAACGATATTTTTTAATTTGATTTCCGAGTTCCACCCAAAACACCTCCCTCGTATTTTTATTATAATCAAAAACAGATATCCGCGCTGTCAAAAGGCTTTGACAACCGGCTTTTATCCCCCGTAAAAATCTTTTGACGCGCTATATATTATCATTATCTCTTCGAACTCATAGGAACAGGCACAGCGAATGAACCGCTGTGCCTGTTAACTGTCCAATAATTACCCTGCCTTTTCGGCAGGGCTTTTTTTATTTTATAAAGCTTTTTGCACATTTGTATCCGTGGATCTCTTCTGCGGAAAGGACCGCTTTTTCAATGGCTTTTCCAAGAACCCTTGCACCGAGAGTGCCAACAACGTCCGCACAGGTTTTTACTTTTCCGGTGCAGAGGGCATAGACCGTATCCCCGTCCATGGAGGTGTTTACCGGACGGATGGTCCTTGCAATTCCGTTGGAAGCCATGGCGGCAACCTTATTCATTTCTGCCTTATCAAGGTCCGCGTTGGTGATTATGGCGCCTATGGTGGTGTTAAAGCTGAACTTGCTCGCAAGATGCAAAAGCTTTATTGCCTCGACCTCGCTGGAGAGCATTCCGTCCTTGTTCTTATTAAGAAGTCCCGCCAGCTGATTTCCGGAATCCATTTCGAAAACGTCGCCCACGGCGTTTACCGCAACTATTGCGCCAACCTGGAGCGCGCCCATCTGTATGCAGTAGCAGCCAAGGCCGGACTTCATGGCAAAATCATCGCCGTGAATCTTGCCAACGGTGGCGCCCATTCCGACACCGACATTTCCGTTGCGCTCGATATTCCTTTCGCTGTCGATGCAGGCTGCATAGCCCATTGCCGCATCCGGGCGAACGGAACCGTCCGCACAGCCAAGGTCAAAAATACAGGAGCCCACCACTATCGGAACCACCGCTTTTCCGACCTTTACTCCACGGCCCTTTTCTTCAAGATACTTCATAACTCCGCCGGCGGCATCAAGGCCAAAGGCGCTTCCGCCGCTTAAAAGAAGGCCGTTTATCCCGTCGTTACTCATTTTCGGATCGAGAAGCTCCGTTTCTCTTGAGGCGGGGCCTCCTCCCCTAACGTCAACTCCGCAGACCGCCTTTTTATCACAAAGGATAACGGTGCAGCCGGTGGCGTGTTCCTCGTTCTGAGCATGTCCGATGCTGATGTGTTTTATATCATGGATGCTGATTTCCTTTATCTCGCTCACAAAAAACACCTCTTTCCATATTTATCATAACACGGCAAGTCAAGTGGCGAAATATTCCGTTTTGTAATATTCTTTTTGTCCTCTGTTGACTTTTCTTTTTCTATCATTTATCTTAAAAGCAGAAAGAACATCAAAAGAGGGTGTTATCTCGTGCTCAAAAGAACTTTCGCCGTGCTCATGGCGTTTTTGTTGATGCTCATGCTTTTTTGCGGCTGCGCTCAAACTAATCTTGAGGAAAATTCCGCAATAATAAAGCCCGGAACAACATATATCGGAGCAAAAGCGATTTTCAGCGGTTCCCTGTCTGGCTTTTACGGGCCGACATACACAAGATATGAAATAACCGAAGATGCCGTCGTTTGCAAATACAGTGTTTATTCCAAAGAAAAGGTCTTCCCGGTGGAAAAATGGGAATGGCAGGAATTCCCTTATTCCGAGGAAGAATGGAACGAACTTTTCCTTGTTCCGGAGGAGATTTTCGATATTTTTCAATATGGCAAAATAATGTATCAGCCCATAACGGAGCTTTCATCCTTCCTGCTTGTTGACGGCGAAATCTGGTGCATGAACATCACCCCGGTCAATGACGAAAATCATCCCTTCCTTGTGCACAGCATAGAACTCCTTTTGCCGGAAGATTCAAGCGGCAAAGCCTTGTTTGAATATGCCCCGGCAATGAGTTCGAAGGAGCCTTTCTTTGATTTTGAAATACGGACTGATTTTTCGCGGATAAGCGCTTCCGGCGGCGAAGGAAGACTTGTTGACGTTGATAAGCCCTATTTTCAGCTTGGGCATAACATAGTCATTGACGATCACGATTTCATCCGCTGGTCACCGATGGATTATGACGGAATCATTTCAAACGGAGCCGAAATCGATTTCGCGGTTTTCCAAAACGGAGATAACACTTCCTGGGTTTATGACGGGAAAATAATTATTGAACAAATTAAAAGCGAAAACGGAAAAACCCTTTATGAAGCGACCCTTATATCCCCGGACCTTATTCTTAAAACGGACGAAAACACCGGAAAAGCATATATCTATGATCCGGATACCTGGCTCGGCGATGATGAAGAATATTGAGTAAAAAGCAAAAAAAGCCCGCAAAAGCGGGCTTTTTCTTTTGCATAAAAAACCAACGGGTGAAGTTTTACCCTCTGGGATACCTGTAATCCCTCCTCCGTCAAAACCTTCGGTTTTGCCACCTTCCCCTCTGGGAAGGCTTTTTGCGAGGACACCTCAGTGCACCGATAAAAAAAGAACCCCACCGAATGGTGAGGCTCTTGATATTCTCTTGGAAACGATTAACGTTTGGAGGAATAATAACACCGTTTTTTGTCTTTTTGTATCGTTTTGTATTGTGTTATAAAATCCCCATAAATAAAGGCTTTTCCGGTGTTTTAGTGCTTTATCGTTTCATATCTTTTCGAGGTGTCGCACCTCGTTTTCACAACAGATTCACAACAAAATACAACAAACTCACAACAAAAAAAGCGACTCGCCTAATTAAAGACGAGCCGTTTTTTATGGTCTTTTTATGCCATTTTAAACTCGATAATTTCCGCCGTTCTCTTTCGGGTAGTATCCAAAATATCGACGTAAATATTTGCCGTTGTTCCTACGTCCGAATGGCCTAAATGTTCCGAAACGACTTTTAGATCCACTCCGCTATTTAACAGTAGTGTGGCGTTGGTATGTCGTAAACAATGCAAGGTTATAAAATCAAACTCCGTGTTTTTTAAAAATCTCCGCAGCGAGGTATTTAAACAACAACGGTCTTTATAATTGCCGAGTTCGGAAGTAAAAACCATTTCCGGGTGTTGAAAATTACCGGCGAGAGCAAATTGTAATTTGTGTTGTTCTTCCTTATGTTCTTTTAATATCTCGACCACCGTATCGCTTATATAAATTTTACGTTTTGATGTTTTGGTTTTTGGCGTTGTGAGAAAGTGTTTACCGCCTACGTCCGAAAGCGTATGATTAACCGTAATCATTTTATTTTTAAAATCTATATCGCTCCATTGTAAGCCTAACGCCTCGCCGGCGCGCATACCGGTATATAATAATACTTTTACGATAGTATTTAAAACGCTATATCCCTCGAACAAGGCCATAAAACGCGGTAATTCTTCCTCGGTCAAGGTTTTTCGTTTTTCCTCTTTCGTTACGTCTTTTCCCGGCAATATTACGCCTCTGCACGGTGTATCCTTAATATAGTTTTGAGATACGGCGTAAGTGAAAAGGCTTTGCATTATGTTATATACACGTTTTACAGTAGCCGGAGCCATTGGACGTTCCTCTCCGTCTTTTATTACTGTTAATTTGCAAAAGAAATCCGTTAACATTCCCGGAACAATATCTTTTAACTTTTTATTGCCGAAATAATCTATAAAATGACGGTCGATCATTTTTTCATAGTTATATGCGGTAATTGGTTTTAATTTGTTCGGTGCATATACTTTAAAATATTCCTCGCATAAATCAACAAACCGCATATTTTCGTTAAACGTCCAAAGACCTTTACAACGGTTTTTAAAATTAACGTATTCCTCTTTAGCTAATTTATCCGCCTTTTTTTCGGTAATATCCTCCGGAGGTGTAAACGTTGTTGTCTTTCGGATCTGTTTACCGTTTACGTCTCGGCCCATAGCGACCGTAAATGTATAACTCTTTCCTCGGCGAATAATTCCGGTATCAACTCTCCGACTTGCCATAATTAACACACCCTCTCTATTTTTATATTTCTTTTATTCCGTAAATCATTTCCACGGATTTTAAAAACGTTGGTTTTTGCTCGCTCACCGTGATTATATTTGTTTTTTTAAGTGTCACCTTGTAATTGGAGACGGTTTTTATCTTAATCTCAAAAGCGGAGATTTTATAAAAACGATTAGTTCAAAAAACGCCTCCAGGCGAACGAAAAATAATAATATCCGTGTAAATCCGGAGTTTTTACGCTGAGATTAAAATAATTTTTTTGCTTTTTGCGATATCGTTTAACTTAATGCCGAAAATAATAACTCGCTTTTTCCGTTGTTATTATCCGTTCTCTCATAAAAGGCGGTGGATCCTGGCTATTATACGTTTAACTTGCTTGTTTTTCGGTAAGTTCTTCGTTGGAAAAACAATTTTGTTCTTTAAGCGCTGAAACGATAATCGGGAGATTATCAACTAATTTTCGAGTCTGCTCCTCGGTAAGATTCATTATAAAATCCATAAGATCTTTTTTTGTAACTGTGCTCATAATAACGTTCCTTTCTTGCGAGTCGTTTAACTTTTTTGGAGTATTTTATAGATTAAATCGAGCAGCGAAAGATCGTTGCATTTATAAAGTAATTCGGTAATTTTTGAAACATATTCGTCTCTCATAATTGCGTTCCTTTTTTATTTTATATATGATAAAATCCAAATTGCTATATTTTTGGGTTTATACTCTTCGAGAGTAAAACCATTTTTAATCCTGGACGTTGGCGCGTCCGGGATTTTTTATTGTCTTATTTTTGCACAATGATTTAACTCACCGTGTATATAATTCAAAATATCCTCCGCGAGTTTTTCTAAATCGGTATGAGTAATAGTAAACGTATTATCGTCCGGGGTTTTTATCGTGTATTTAATTCCGATAACCGTTTCGCTCTCCTCGTAATAAATATTTTCGTGCTTTATAAATTCATATCCAAAATATTCAAAACAACGACCGATAAAATCATCTCTTTTTAACATAAATTTCATTTCTTCTTGAAATACCTTTTTTGTATATCGGCGTTCGTCTGTTAATCCTAATAAATATTTCGGATAAACTCCGAACAACTCCCCGAATTTTTCCGCCATATCTATTGTTAATCTTCTCGAGCCTTTTTTTAGTGCGTTTATATATTGTTCTGTGCAACCGATATAGTCGGATAACTCTTTTTGAGAATTGATCGTTTTATAGCCGGTTATTTCGCCGTCTAAAAAATTCGGATATTGTCTTTTGTGTTTCTTGTTTTCGGTTAAAAACATCTTTAGTTCAACATTGAAACGTTCCACCGAGAGCGGATTAACTGGTGTATTTTTGTAAACATTTTTCATAATTTTTTTTCGCCTCCATTTTTATTAAACAAATAAAATCTGTTTAATTTTTTCTCTCTTTGTACCAGCTTCAAGGGTATTATAATTCCAAAATAATGAAATGTCAAGCGAAAATAGGGAAATTTGTGAAAATATACGGCATTATTTTTGATTCATTTGCGTTTTTATCTAAAAATATTAAACAAATAATTTGTTGTTTGTTTGTTTCATTATACGATAAGAAATCCTATAATAATATCGGCAATAAGCCGTAAAGCAAAGAAAAAGGAGGGAAAAACAATGTGTAGAATGAGATCGATTCGAGAAACGGCTGAAATTTTCCGTGAAATGGATCCAGGTACTCAAATTACTGAGAAAACTCTGCGAATTATGATTGCGGAGGGTACTATTCCGGTAGTTAAAACCGGCGTAAAGTTTTTAATCAACGTCGATCGTCTCCTCGAAATGTTCGGAGCGTCTCCGGAAAACGGTATGGCAAAAATCAATACAAACGCTATTGATCCGGTTATCAACAAGTAAAAAAGCAAAGAGGTAAAAATATGCGTCATTCGATGTTTTGTAACAATATGAGGAAATTTCCGAGTGATAAAACCCGCTCGGCGTTCCCCAGGGATAAACCTAATAAAACGAATTTTTCAAAAGGAAAACAAAATAAATTTTTCCGCTCTCTCGATGATAGAGTTAACGAAATATTAACACTATACGAGGACTCCCCGAACGTTCAAGCTGAGATAATAGATAATCTCAATATGTATCGCATTAACGTAACTATCGCCCGGGAGCTCAAGTCCTTAGAGAGCGAGAAAAAACTGACCGCCGAATTTTCAAAATACATAAAAGATTTAAAAAACAAAAAAGCGAGGTAAAAATATGAATCAGTTATACAGTTATGCCGAAAATATCGAAAGAGAGTTCGGACGAGGTGTAAAACCTCGAAATCTCTCTTTCGCCGAAAAAGAAGTAGCCGAAAAGAAAGACAAAATGGATAAATGGCACGAACGACTCGCCAGGGATACCGTAAAATATAAAGCCGATCCCAAAAACGAACGTCTGCAAGCCGAAATGAACGAGGCAAACGACGGTTTTATTAAAGCCAAAACAGAATACGAGGACGCTGAAAAGGCTTTGTATTCCGGAGACGTATTCGGCGCAAGTACGGCCGATAAAACTATTGGTTTAATTCCTTGCGAGGGCGAAATTAATCTTGCGGATCTTTATAACGTAAGATTTGAAACAGATAATAAAACCGCTCGCGTTGTAATCGAAAATTACAATGATACAGCCTTTGTTTCCGTTGTTGCCGAGGGTGAAGCTATTTCTGAAAAGGATATTAAAAATCACGTTAGCGTTATCAAAACCGACCGTGAAAACATTAAAAAAATTGCCGGTATTTTAAACGTACCGGAGGTTATGCTCGAGAACGAAAAAGACCTTTTGAACGGTGCCATTGATAGCGTCCAGGCAAAACACTCCGGCAATACCGAAACAATGCTTTTGTGTAAAGCGATCCAGGCGAGCAAAGAGGCAATTACCGTTAGTGTAGATTCTTTCTCCGCAACCGTTAACGGCTCTCTGTGCGCAAAAGCAAAACGCGGTGCTGAAATTATAACTAACGAAAGCGGTTTTGCTAAACTCGACGTGCTCGACTCTAACGGAAATCCGATGATTAAGAAAAATTTTGATCTCGGAGAATTTGTCTTTATGGATAAATATATCGTTCGTATTCTTTCCGACGATACTCTCACAAATAACGAGGACGGATCCGCTCCGGTATTTGTCGGAGACTGGAAAAACGTCCTTAGGCTCGCCGTTGTAAACAAGTATCCGCCTCTCATTAAACACGACCTTTATAATTGCGTAATCGAAAATCGCGCAATTAAAACAATTATTCCTATTCTCACAACCACAAGCGACGAGGCGTTTATCGTCGGTAGTATTTGAGATTAAATAAAAAGGCTCCGGGAATTAGGAGGCCTCCCGGAGTCTTTTATAAACCAAAATGCGCAACCTTTTTCTATTAGGCACAATAAAAACGAAAGAGGTTGAAACTAAAAGAATGACTGAAAATCTTTTAAATGATACTGACTCTAAAATTTGTCTCGACGAGTTTTTGCCTAATACAAACGATTTTTCAACCGATATACAGTTACCGGAGGAAAACAACGAAATCTCAATTAGAGAGCTTTTGTTAAAAAATGATGTGAATATCTCTGAGATACAAGCTCGAGCCGTTCACGCTGCCGATAAAGCTCTCTCCGAGGGGATAAAGGCCTTAACCGGCGAGGAGCGTTTATATTACGCTTATTTTTTAGTCACTCATTCATACAAAAAGAACGCTAAAGGCGAGGCGTCAAAACCTATCCATAAAGCAATAGCAGATCTCGTTTTATTGGATTTAGATATTTTTATCCTCAACGGTGACGCTTATATTTATAACAATAAAAACGGCACGTTTGAAAGAGATGAGAACGGCAAGCGCGTATGCGGTAAAATTCGCTCTTTGCTCGAGTTCGAGTTTATAGAGGATAAAATTATCACGGCAATTTATAATCTTATAATGACCGATGAAAAAATAACCATTTCGGATAACGATATAAACCTCCGTCCGGCTCATTGGGTGCATTTTACCAACGGTTATTATGATTATAAAACAGACTCTCTATATAATCATAATCCAAAATATCACGAAATTGGCGTTATTCCCTGGGAGTATTCGGAGAGTAAATATCCGACGACTTATAAATTAAAGAAAATCGGGAGCGGGTCCTTAACCGAAATTTTAAGCGAGCCTCTTTTGTTTAATTCCTGGTTAAACGAGGCTATTCCGAATATAGAGGATCAAAAAATGATTTTACAATATATCGGATACGCTATGACGTTGGAAACAACCGCGCAAAAGTTTTTAATGATTTGTGGATCCGGCGGTACCGGTAAATCGACGCTTTTATCCATTATTGAAAAAATAATCGGACGTAATAATATATCTTGCGTCTCGCTGCAAGGTTTACAAGAGCGTTTTACGCCGGCCGAATTATATTTAAAACAAGCGAATATTTGCGCGGATATTCCTCTTTCTGCCCTCTCCGAAATTGATATGATTAAGAAACTAACCGGCGAGGATCTTATTTCCGCCGAACGTAAGTTTAAAAACAATTTCAATTTTAAATCGTTCGCTCGTTTGTTCTTTTCCGCGAATGATATTCCGGTAAATCTCTCCGATAAATCAAACGCGTTTTATAGACGTATGTTAATTTTAAAAATGGATAAAGCTCCGGAAGTCGTCGATATTGAGTTATCCAAAAAATTAGAGAGCGAAATACCTAATATTATAACGCGAGCTATGGAGGAGTTATATTTATCCGAGGGTGTTATCGAGGAGTCGGAAAACTCCAAACGTTTGGTAAAAGAGGCTTATAAAAATAGTGATACCGTTGAGGCATTTATATCGGACCGTTGTATCCTCGATGAAAAAGCAAAAACAGATAGAGCCTCGTTGTATTCGGCATATTATAATTATTGTCTTTATGAGGATCGAAAGAACGTTACAAAATCTAATTTTTATAAACAGTTAGAGAGTAAAGGTTTCCCAAGCCGACGTAATAAAACTAATTTTGACGTATGCGGTATTGAAATTAACAACGTTATAAATATGCCGGGTGTAAATAACTATTCCTCTGCTGGTTTATCGGTACCGTGAAAATATTTTATAAATCGTGAGTTTACCGTGAAAAATGCGTGAAACACAAAAACGCCGAAAAGCCTTTATTTATAAGGTTTTTTACACACTATCGTTAAAACCGTTAAAATATTTCTATTATTAAGTGAAAAAATAAATTATATATATTTCTCTCTTTTTTCAATAGCTAAGATATAAATAAATAAAAATATAAAAATAATGGCAAAAACATAACGGTTTTAACGATAGCTTTTATTTATAAGGTTTTTGGAGCTTTTTAATTAACGATAATCTCACAGTTAAAATAACGAGGTGAGAGTGTGGTAGAAAATGAAATGTTCCAGGAGGTCGAGGATAAAAAAGTTTTTCTCAAGCGTTATCGAGAAAATCGCGCTTGTGTTCGCCGTCTCGAGAAAAAGCTCGCTCTCCTGGAGGATAGAATTATATCAATAAAATCGCCTAACTTTTCGGGTATGCCTCGAGGCGGTCAACCGGTCACGCTTGCGGATCTCATATCCGACAAGGACGAGCTCGAGAAACGTATAGAGCGATTAAAAAAGAAAGGGCGACAAATCAAAAGCGAAATTCTTGAGGAGATAGATACTCTCGAGGACCCTCGCTATTGTGAAATTTTAGAGGCTTATTTTATAGACGGCCTATCAATGGAGGATATCGCCGAGAATGAGGGTTATTCCGTTCGCCAAATTTATAAACTTTATTCCGAGGCGATAAATATACTTTTAATAAAGTGATCTATAAACTATTGGTATATTTTCGGCAGCATATGGTTACATAATCAAAAGCAAAAAAAGAAAGCTGGGATTTAAGATCCTGGCTTTTTCGTTAGCTTCTTTAAAAGTAATATGATGATTCAATTATAATCAAGCTTGAGGGTGATATAAAAACGTCTGCTTTTAAAAGTCGATAAATCGTTAAGAGTTTCTAACAGTATATATAATATAAACGCTTTTATGTTCCGATATATAGCAAGCTTGGTTTATTATCGGAGAAACTCCTGGAGCAATAGTCGAAAAAGAATTATATATAGAGGGTTACTTATTCCGTCTATATTCTGTAACGGAAAAGCCGGATCGATTAAACAAAGTATCCATACGATCATATAAGCATAGAACGCCCTGAGATTCGTTTTAACGCGTTTCTTTTTAATTAGTATAAACCAACCGGAAACAAGATAAACGCTTTAAAAACGGTGTTGTATTGTGTTGGTGGTAACGTTAAGGGGTAGGGGTGATATAAAATGTTTTTACCTAAAGGGGAACAACGGAACGAGGGGCATTCAGTACAGCAAAAACTCCCCACGAAAAGTTTAAGGAGGTAAAATAATGGAAA
>JAFSDS010000022.1 GCA_017436125.1 Oscillospiraceae bacterium
ACCTGGCGATATTCTTCTGCAAGTATCGGGCCTTTGCCGTCTATGGGCTGGCCAAGAGCGTTTACGACTCGACCGATCATGGCTTCGCCAACCGGAACAGAAACGATCTTTCCGGTGCAGCGGACTTTATCACCCTCAACGATTTTGCTGTCATCGCCGAGAAGTACGCAGCCGATGTTGTTCTCTTCAAGGTTCTGCACCATGCCGAAAACCTCGCCGGGAAACTCGATCAGCTCGCCTGCCATTGCGTTATCAAGTCCATGAACCCTTGCGATACCGTCGCCGACCTGAACAACAGTTCCGAACTGGGAAGTTTCAAGGCGGCCTTCATAATTTCTGATCTGTTCTTTGATCAGTTTGTTTATTTCATCGGGTCTGAGATTCATTAACTTTTCATGCCCCTTTTATGATATTTGAATAGTTTTAAGTTGTTTTTTAAGTCCCTCAAATTTGGCTTTTACGCTTGCATCAAGCATTTCGTTGCCGATATAAAGCACCATTCCGCCGATGATGGAGGGATCCACCGAAGTTTTAAGAACGATGGTTTTTCCGTATTTTTTGCCAAGTTCCGCTTTAACTTCGTTGATCTGGTCCTCGGTCATCTCTATGGCGGTAACAGCTTCTGCCTCGAGGATGTTTTTCTTTTCTTTATAACCGCGTTCAAAGTCAAGGAACATATCCATAACTTCTTCCATGCGGTTTCTGTCGATAAGAGTCATAAAGAAGCTTATCAGATAGGTGTTTCCGCCTTCCAAAACCTTGGAAACGGTTGCCTTAAGCTCTTCGGATGAAAGAATTTTTTCGGTTATAAGGCGTTCAAACTGTTTATCTGCCTTCATCTGTTCATAAAACAGTTTATACTGCTCATAAACCTCTTCTTCGCATTTTTCTTCAAATGCAATATCCAAAAGCGCTTCGGCATATCTTCTGACCGCAAGGCTCATAAGCTTACACCTCCTTGATCATGGAGATGGATTCACTGATAAGCTGGGCATGATCCTCTTTTGTAAAGGATTTTCCCGAAATTTTTTCTGCGGCGTCGATGGTGATATCGACGATGGAATCACGCAGCTCTTTTTCTGCCTGCGTGCGCTCTCTGTCAATCTCTTTTCTGGCGTTGGTTATGATGGTTTCGGCCTGTTCGCGCGCTTCTGCAACGATCTTTTCCTTCATCACTTCGCCGTCTTCGGTTGCGGCATGGATGATGGCGGCCTTTTCGTCATGGGCGCCTTTCATGATCTCGGCATATTCGCTTTCAAGTTTTTCTGCGTTTTCTTTTGCTTCGGTTGCGGCAGTAAGGTCTTTTTCAATAACTTCCTGTCTTTTTTCAAGGATTGCCTTGATTTTATCCGCAAAGAAAACTTTAACTACAACGAAGAATGCAAGAAACGTTGCGCCCTGGATGATAACCTGCCTTATGAGACTGGCGTCGATTTTTATAAGCCAGCTTTCCATATAGTTACCAATCTTTCCGTAGTATTTTTGATTTTAAAATCAGAACGGTTTTACGAAGATGAGAAGCAGAGCAACAACAAGTCCGTAAAGACCGGTAGTTTCGGAAACTGCCTGGCCCATGAGCATGGTGGTGGTGATTTTGCTCTGTGCTTCGGGCTGGCGGCCAACTGCTTCGGTACCTTTGCCTGCTGCAAAACCTTCGCCGATGCCGGGGCCGATTGCTGCAAGGCCTACTGCAAGGCCTGCGCCGATAGCGCTTGCTGCATAAATGAGATCCTGTCCAGTGATGTTAAGTCCTTCCATGTGTTTTCTCCTTTTTGTATAGAATTTTTATTTAACACAAGTTTTTAAGCCTTCCATTTGGAAAGGCGGATTTTTTGACCGCTTGCGGCCAAAAAGACTGATGAGGGTTTTAAAAGAATCCCTCAACCGTGCGTACCGCAACGGTCCCCCTCCCTTTGACAAGGGAGGTAATTTTTAAGGTGAAATGAAAATCATAGAAAGTAAGCAGAAGATGTAAGTCTGAAGGCATCCGCTGAAGATATCGAAATATCCGTGAACGAATATCATTGCGAAAAGCGGAAGGCAACAGAGTATGCCAAGACCCATGACCATCTTTTTCTTTGTTTTATCAAGTTCCTTGATTTTCTTATACTGCTTGGTGAGAAGCACCGCGCAGAGAAGTATCGAGCCAATCGCTATCCAGATGGGCATTACGTTGGAGCCTATGAGCATTGAGTAAATAAGAGTACCGATGATAAGGCCGCCCAAAAGGTTACCGAACATACGAAGGGTAAGCGAAACGGGGTTTGCAATCTCGCTGATGATGTTCATTGGGAGCATGATCGGAATCATAAAAGGTACCGGTCCGAGGAAGCCCTTGAAGTATTCTTTCACTCCATTTACCTTGATGTGATAATACTGCGAAATAACGCAGGTCATAAGAGCAAGGGCAAAGGGCGTTGCAATGTCCGCCGTCGGCGGGCGGATAACACCAAGTCCCCAAACGCCGCTCAGGTTTGCGGTAAGAATAAAAGCGAAAAGGGCGGTAAAATACGGAATAAAAGCTTTGGTGTTCGGTCCTATGTTGGATTCCACCAAATTTCCGATTACGCCGTAGATCATTTCGGCAACAACCTGTTTTTTGCTTGCCGGTTTGACCTTAAGCCCGCTTCCGAGCCAGATGAACACAACAGAAAGGATCGCGAGTATAAACCATGTCCACACCATAGTGTTCGTTATTTCAAATCCGAATACCGAAAAACCGCTCGTTACTTCTGGAATTGATACGTTCATCCTATACCTCCTTTCCGATTTTTCTGTGGATTATCCAATCGGCAAATGCAAGAGCATATATCCCGTAGGGTATGCTCAGCAAACCGAGAATACATCCTATTATACCAACATCAGGGTTTTTTATTGCCACAAAAACCGTGACCCCCTTGATGATAAGGCGCACCATATAATTGGAAACCGTTGTTCCCTGCGGGTTTTCGCTTTTTATGCTTTTCCCGATGGTAAGCTCATGCTGGCGGAAAAGCAGCTGGGCAACCGCACCGCCGAGAAAAACTCCCTTTGCGGTAACGGCCCCATAACCCAAAAGCGCACCGGCGATGATACATATAACGCAGATAAAAACCGCCGCAATCCGGGCGTTTTTCGGCGTTACAATGCTGTCTTCGCCGTCATATTCATTCATCATTCGATCCAGGAACTTTGACATTTTTATCCTCTTTTTTAAGCCATACGTCTTTTATAAGCTGATAGCTTCCTTTATATGCGGAATAAATGCCGCATATTATACCAATGGCGGTGAACCAATAGCCGCCGTTTCCAAATTTTCCGTCAAGCCACATTCCGACGGAGAGAAGAACAAGTATCGGACAAACCGCGCTGAGCGAAACCTGGAGCACCATGGAAGCCGCTTTTATAACATCTCTTTGTTCCTTAGCCTGCTGTTCCTTTGATTTCATTAGGCCTCACCTTCCTTTTCAAAAAGTCCGGATTCCTCAAGTATCATCCTTGCTTCGTCATCGGAAAGAGCATTGAATTCCTCCTCAAAGCTTTCGGAAAATTCGTTTTTTTCATTTTCAAAAAAATCCTCTTCCGGAAGAGTATATTCCGCCTTTTCAAAATCCCGGCGCAGACCTTCTTCCGCAAAAAAGACCTTCGGGTCCTCTTTTTCCGCCGTGATAACAGAAACAGCCTTTTGGTTATCTGCGGAATTTACAAACCGGACGGCAAATCTTTTTACAATACTGCTGACCAGCAAAAAGACAAAAAGGAAAAGAAGAACTATCCAAAATTTATCCATTACGAAATTCTCCCTTTCCTTTCTCGTTTTATTATGCAATTTACATTAAAATAGTATAAATCAATAATAGCATATTTCGAAAACCTTGTAAACCTAAATTCGTTATAATTTTAACGAATTTTTTTGAACTATTTTTATATAATTTATCTTAATGCCCGTAACCGCCTTTGTAAAGTCAAGTTTTGTTAACCTTCTTGATTCCGTTTCTGCTCTGTGATATAGTTTAACCGTAATTCTTTAAAAAAGGAGGCGGTTTTGCTGGAACTTTCAAATAAATGCGAACTTTGTCCGCGAAAATGCGGTGCAAACCGCCTTGGCGGAAAAACCGGCTTTTGCGGCGGCGCAAAAAACGTAAAAATTGCAAGAGCCGCCCTTCATTTTTGGGAAGAACCGTGTATTTCCGGCGAATCCGGCTCCGGAACGGTTTTCTTTTCCGGCTGCACCATGCGCTGTATTTTTTGCCAGAACAGAGAAATAAGCCGTGACGAAGCGGGAAAAGAAGTTTCTGTTGAGCGCCTTGCGGAGATTTTTCTTGAACTTCAGGCAAAAGGCGCAAATAACATAAACCTTGTTACTCCAATGCACTATGCACCCCATATAACCGCCGCCCTCGATATCGCAAGAAAAAACGGTCTTTTTCTTCCGGTAGTATGGAACACCGGAGGCTGGGAACTTCCGGAAAGTGTGGATGCGGTAAAGGATTATGCCGATATCTGGCTTACGGATTTCAAATATTTTGATAATAATTTGGCAGAAAATTTTTCAAATGCAAAAAATTATTTTGAAAACGCCTCCTCTTCCCTCAAAAAAATGGTTGAACAGACTGGCGAAGCAGAATTTGATGATGAGGGTATGATGAGAAAGGGCGTTATAGTCCGCCACCTTATGCTCCCGGGACACCTCGAAGATACAAAAAACGTTCTTCGCTGGCTTTGGGAAAACTTCGGAAATAAAATCTGGATAAGTATAATGAACCAATATACTCCTCTTTGTTCCGACGAACGCTTTCCGGAACTTTCACGTACTGTTTCCGACGAAGAGTATGACGAGGCCATTGAATACGCCTGCTCCCTCGGAATTGAAAACGCCTTTGTCCAGGAGGGAGGAACAGTCGGCGAAAGTTTTATCCCGCCTTTTGACCTTGAAGGTGTTTAATATTATAAAAACCACCCCGAAAACAGAAAAGCCTATTGCTTTTTTGTCTTCGGGGTGTTATATTTGTACTCGTATGGAATACAATCGTTTTTAAGGAGCGGACTATTATGAGCGACAACCCCACCAGAATCATTGTTGATGCCGACCTTCTTCCGGAAATTCTTCTTAAAGTCATCGAGGCAAAAAAACTTCTTTCCCACGGAAAGGCGAAAAACTCTTCAGAAGCGGCAAGGCTTGCGGGCATAAGCCGCAGCGCTTTTTATAAATATAAGGATGGCGTTGCCGTATATAATGACGAAAGCCGCGACAAAATAGTAAACTATCATATGACTTTGATGGACAGCCCCGGCGTTCTTTCAAATGTTCTTGCGGTGCTTTCAAAATATGGCGCAAACGTTCTTACTCTTAACCAGAATATCCCCATAGACGGAGCGGCCCCCTGCACCATTTCCTTCACCACCGGAAACCTTAAATGCGACGGTCACACCCTTCGTGAGGCTCTCCGTTCCATCGATGGTGTAATAACCTGCCGCAACCTCAAAGAGAGGAAATGATCTTATGAAAACAGCTGTTCTTGGTCACGGAACCGTTGGCAGCGGCGTTTGTGAAATTCTTCTTGACCGAAAGAAAGATGTTTCCATTGCCGCCGGAAAGGAAATCGAACTCGGTCCCGTTCTTGATATCAGGGATTTTGATAATATCCCCTATTCCGACAGATTTACAAAGGATTTTTCCGCCGTGCTCGCGGATCCCGAAGTTGGCATTGTTGCCGAAGCCATGGGAGGAATTGAGCCGGCTTTTTCCTATTTAAAAGCGGCTCTTGAAAGCGGAAAAAGCGTTGTTACATCCAATAAGGAACTTGTTGCCGAAAAGGGCGCGGAGCTTTTGAGCATTGCCCGTGCTCATAACGCAAACTTTCTTTTTGAGGCATCCGTTGGCGGCGGAATCCCGCTTATGCGCCCGCTTTATTCAGCCATGAGCGCCGCCGGAATAACAGAAATGGCCGGTATCCTTAACGGAACGACCAACTATATCCTTACAAAAATGTTCTCTTTCGGCGCGGATTATTCCGATGCCCTTGCGGATGCTCAAAAACTCGGCTATGCGGAACGCGACCCTTCCGCGGACGTGCTCGGCTGGGATGCCTGCCGCAAAATAGCGATACTTTCCTCCCTTGTTTGGAAAAAGACCCTCCGTCCGGATGAAATCCCCACCGAAGGAATAACTAAAATAACCGTCAAAGACGTTTCTGCCGCGGAAAAATGCGGTTTTTCGATAAAACTTCTTGCAAGGGCAAAACGCCTTGAAAACGGAAAAATCTTTGCAAAAGTTTCTCCGGCACTTGTTAAAACCGGCTCTCCCCTCTCAACGGTAAGCGACGTTTATAACGCCGTGCTCGTTCGGGCAGAAACCACCGGCGAAGTTCTTTTCTATGGCCGCGGCGCCGGAAAAATGCCAACCGCTTCTGCCGTTGTTTCCGATATCATCGAATGTGCAAAGGCAAAAGACAATATAGAAAACGTTTATTGGGAAAACGGTGCTCAAAGCGTTTTTGCCGGAAAAGATTCCGTTCCTGAAAAGTATTTTATCCGCACCGAGGGGGATGTTGATCATGTTCTCTTTGGCCTTGAAAAACTTTGTGAAAACGTTTTTATGACAAAACCTCTTACCGAAAGCGAATTTTCGGTGCTCAAAGAAAAAATCAATGAGCACGGTTCTCTTTTGTCAAAGATACCCCTTTTTGAATAATATATCACAAGGGAAGTTGAAACAATGATAAAGATAAAAGTTCCGGCTTCAACCGCCAATATCGGAAGCGGCTTTGACTGCGCCGGCATTGCGGTAAGCCTTTATAACTATGCGGAAATGGAAATTGCCGAAGGCTGTCATATCTCTTCCGCCGATGGAAGCGATATCCCCACCGGCGAAGACAATCTTATATATGTTTCCGCAAAAAAAGTTTTTGAAAAATCCGGCGTTCTTTTCACCGGACTCAAAATAACCGAGGAAAACAACATTCCTTTTGCAAGAGGCCTTGGTTCAAGTTCCGCATGCATTATTGCGGGCGTTTTTGGCGCAAACGAACTTTTGGGAAGGCCATTTACCAGGGATGAACTTCTTGATATCGCCGCAGAGATCGAGGGACACCCGGATAATGTTTCCCCCGCCCTTCTCGGTGGTTTTACCGTCAACGCCATGGACGGCCAAAAGGTAAGATATGTTAAAACCGAGATCCCGGAAAAACTTGTTTTTGCGGCGTTTGTTCCGCCTTTTGAACTTAAAACTGCGGATGCAAGAGCCGTTATGCCAAAGGAAGTTTCTCTTTCCGATGCGGTTTTAAACCTTTCCGGAAGCGCACTTATGGCCGCTTCTTTCATCAGCGGAAAATATGAAAACCTTCGCCGTAGCTGCTGCGATAGGCTTCATCAGCCATATCGCCTTCCCCTTATTCCCGGCGGAGAAGAAATAATCGAAAAATCATACGAAAACGGTGCCGCCGCCGCATACATAAGCGGCGCAGGCTCCACTATGATGGCGATTTTTGACTGTGACAAAACAAAAGCGGAAGAAATCGCAAAAAACATCCTTTCCGATGAAATTTTCACCGGCTGGAAATATTTTATTCTTAATGCAGATAATTCCGGCGCCGCCGCGCTGTGATATATTGAGGTGGAAAGATGAGCTTAATTGTACAAAAATTCGGCGGCAGCTCCGTCGCCGATGCCGAAAGGCTCCGCCATGTTGCAAAAATAGTTACGGATACTTACGCCGCCGGAAACAGCGTTGTTGTTGTGGTTTCTGCCCAGGGCGACACCACCGACGAGCTTATTGCCAAAGCGGCAGAAATAAGTGATAACCCGTCAAAACGCGAAATGGACGTTCTTCTTTCAACCGGCGAACAAATATCCATGTCCCTTCTGGCCATGGCCATTGAAAAACTCGGCTATCCGGCAGTTTCCCTTACCGGATGGCAGGTAGGGCTCCAGACGGACGCCACCCACTGTTTTTCAAAGATACGCCGGGTCGATAAAGAAAGGCTTGAAAGCGAACTTGGAAAGAAAAAGATCGTTATTGTTGCCGGATTTCAGGGCATCAACCGCTATGATGATATAACAACCCTTGGAAGAGGAGGTTCCGATACCTCTGCTGTTGCCCTTGCGGCGGCCCTTCATGCGGATCTTTGCCAGATATTCACCGATGTTGACGGCATATATACCGCCGACCCGAGGATAGTGAAAGACGCCAAAAAGATCGACGAGATAACCTATGACGAAATGCTTGAGCTTGCAAACCTCGGCGCAAATGTGCTCCACAGCCGTTCCGTAGAAATGGCAAAAAAATACAGCGTAAAGCTGGAAGTTCGCTCAAGCTTTGAAAATAAACCCGGAACAACATTGAAAGAGGTCGTTAAAGTGGAAAGAATGCTTATCCGCGGAGTTACCCGCGACAACAATACCGCAAGAATATCCCTTGTTGAGGTACCGGATGTTCCCGGTATCGCTTTTAAGATTTTCAGCATACTTGCAAAGAAAAACATAAACGTTGATATCATCCTTCAGTCCATCGGACGCGACAACACAAAGGATATCAGCTTTACCGTTGCCCATGACCAGAAGGACGACGCCATTGAGGCGCTCCGGGAGGTTGCGGAACTTTTCAACGCAAAAGAGATAACCTGTGACGATTCCGTTGCAAAAGTTTCCATAGTCGGCGCAGGAATCGAAACTCATCCCGGCATCGCCGCAAAAATGTTCGAGGCCCTTGCGGATGCGGATATCAACATCAAGATGATATCCTGTTCCGAGATAAAAATCTCCGTTCTTATCGACCGCGACAAGGCGGAAAGGGCCGTTCAGGTCATCCATGACGCTTTTGATTTTTAACAGAGCAAACCCCGTGCTCATTTGAGCACGGGGCATTGTCTGTATATTTAAACTATAAAGGAATTTATCAAAATGTTTGACGAACATCTTAAAACTTTCATCTGTGTTGCGGAATGCGGAAGTTTTACCAAAGCTGCGGAGCTTCTTTATCTTTCCCCCAACGCAGTCAAAAAAAGAATCGCCTCCCTTGAAGAAAGCACCGGGATACGGCTTTTTGAAAGAACACTAAAAGGCGAAAAACTTACTTCCGCAGGAAAGTCATTCTGTTCCGACGCAAAAAGGATGATCCAAAGCTATAACAACTCCGTTGAAAGAGCAAAAAGGATCCAGGAAAGCGATGATGACGTCATCAGAATCGGAATTATGGATACATTTGCGGATGAATTTATGATTGCAAAATGGTTCCAGCCTTCCGAAAGAAGCGAACGCCGTAAAACAAGCATGGTTTTTTACGGAAATTCCGGCGAAGGCCTTAATACCATGCTCAAAAGCCTTGGAACCGACATAGACCTTGCAGTTGATATATGCGACGAAAAGCTTGCAAAAAAATGCGGCGTCCGGGCAGAAAAAATATCAGACGCAAGAATGTGCTGCGCTGTGCCCTTGGGCCACCGGCTGTTCAACAACGAAGAACTTACCCCCGCAGACCTTTGCGGCGAAAAAGCCGCGATCCTTAAAAGCGGCCGAAGCGAACTTTGGGATGAAGTTGTAAAAAGCATCAAAAACGACTATTTCGGAATCGATTTTTTTGAAATCGATAAATACAGCATCCGCACTTTCAACCGCTGTGAAAATGAAAACCGAATCATATTTATGACCGAAAACAGCGGAAAGGTTTATCCTTTCTGCAAGGCGATTCCTCTCAATAAAACATATAAAATCCCTTTTGGAATATATTATTCCGAAAACCCTTCGGAAAAGACTTCAGAATTCATTGATATTATCAAAAGTTTTTCGCCCAAATATTAACAGCAAATATCCCATATATGCACCCAAAGTGCGTATATGGGATATTTTTTCTCCTTTATGCATTGTATAAAGTGCGTTATAATGTATTTAATGTGTTAAATAAAACACGAATTTAAAGGAGGATCTTATAATGGAAAGACTTGACGGAAAAAGAATCATTATCACCGGCGGCGCAAACGGCATGGGCAGAACCACTGTTGAAAATTTCCCTTCCCTCGGCGCAAAAGTCGCATTTTTTGACGTAAACGATGCTGACGGCGCTGAAGTTGAAAAAATCAGCGGCGCAAAATATATTCATGTTGATGTTTCCAGCGAAGAAGAAGTTCAGAAAGGTTTTAAAGAAGCTGTTGAATGGCTCGGCGGACTCGACGTAGTTATCCACTGCGCAGCTATCGCTCCCGCAACCCCTATCGAATACTGCGATTTTGCAACCTGGAAAAAACTCTTTGCAATCAATGCAGACGGCACTTATCTTGTTGACATGGAAGCTTTCAAATATATGAAAGACCAGGGTTATGGCAACATCATCAACTTTACCAGTGCTTCCGCATTCATCGTAAGCCCCTTCCAGCCCATTTACGGTGCAACCAAAGGTGCTGTTACTTCCTGGAGCAGAACTCTTGCAAAAGACCTTATGCCCTATAACATCAGAGTAAACATGATTGCTCCTAACATCTGGACTCCCATGACTGATAAACTTGTTGCACAGTTCAGCCCCGAAGAAAAACAGGCATTCATGGACGGTATGAAAGGTCTTATGCTCGGCGATAAACCCGGCGACCTCATCGAAGATTACCTCCCTGTTATCGCTTTTGCGGCAAGCGACAGCTCCAAATTCATCACCGGCCAGACCATCTGCGTAGACGGCGGCACCATGATGGTTCGTTAATCGAAAAATAAATACCCCCTTTTCTATTAAAATCACCCCGGCAGGATTTTCCGCCGGGGTGATTTTTCATCTCATCTTTTATTTAAAAAATAATCATTTTGGAATATTAAAGACATATGTGTATGCATAGTCCCCGCCTTTTATGCCTTTTCCAAAATTTTCATTAAACTGCACCGTAAGGGTACCGCTAGTCATTGCGGAAAGAGCATCATTCGGAACTTTTGCAATAATGTACAGAGGGCTTTCTTCAAAGGGCGTAATCGCATAGTCTGTCAAAGCAGAGGGATTTGCTCCAAAAATGACTTCGCAGTCATAATTGTATTTATCATTGATTGAAACAACTGCATTTATATATCTTCCCTCAAGATTTTCTGCCGCAAGGTTTTTCACGGTTCCTCTCAGGGTAATAAATTTATATCCGCTTTCTTGTTTATAATAAAGATAAACTCCGCTTACATCGTTGGGATAAACTTCTTTTGTGGTTTCAAGCTTTTTAAAAGTAAATTTTGCAAAATCTGTGGTTTCATAAGAGCCTACTGCGACCTTTTTAACAACAGCTTCTACCCTGAAATCCTCAGGAACAATATTAACAGTAATGCTTCCGGAAGAAACCGTGATAGTACATACTTTTGCTTTTCCGGACATAACGGAATAAGAACCGTCTTCCGCATCAACTATTTCAATTCCGGAATTACGAAGATAGTCTATATATTCTTTTGCTAAAGAATCATTTTCAATAGAGTATCTGTATTCGATTTTTGTTGTAACTCCGTCCGTGCTCGATTTACTGCTGCCTGTAAATTCTATTTCCGGAACGACCGTATCCGGAGTGGCCATATCGCCGAATTCCTCAAAATATTCTACAACGACTTCGGGTTCCGGTTCAACAACTTCGCCGGCGTCATTGTTTCCGCCTTCCGGAGTATTTGTGCTGCCGCAGGCACAAATGCTTATCATTAAGACAAGCGAAAAAAGTAATACCTTAATAAATTTCTTCATAGTATTTCCTCCTGAACACTTGATTAATTTAATAATACCACTGTTTCCATTTTAAACAATTATCTGGCTGCATAGGGTTTTGATAAAATTTTTTGTTTTGAACAGCAAAAAAGCAGGAAACCTTTTTTCAGGTTTCCTGCTTTTTATTACGGTAAAACCTTTATGCTTGTTCCAAGCGAAACTGCCCCTTCGGAAAAATATGTTTCCGGCTCATAGGACATGACTTTAACGGTTATGGGCATATTATCGGATACTTCCTTAAAAAGCGGCACCGCCCTTACGTATTCCCCGGGACGGATTATTCCGGTTTCTCCGATAATATTATTGTTTTCATCAAGTATGCGAAGCTTTAACCAAAGAACATTGCTTTTTGGATTTGTGAACCAGACATCCGCTTTTTGTTCTTTTGCATAAACTTTTCCGCAAACGGAAAACTTAAAGGCCCTTGCGTCAAGTTCGCTCCAGCCAAGGTATTTTGGAACGGGGGGTGTTCCTTTTTCTGCATTTTCTTCAAACGGAGGCGGAGTAAATTCCGTATGAACCTGCGGTTTATCCATACCGAGGGCAAAAAACATTGCCGCAACGGATAAAGCGCAGATAACAGCTGAAAAAATCAAATATCTTTTTGCTTTTTTCACTTTATTCTTTATCGCATATCATTATGCACCGTATTTTGCCATTATATTCTTTACGTTAAACCATTCCAAGGTAACGCGTTCAGCAGTTGCATTGCCGCTTGCATATTGATTGCCTACAGTATTTGCATCTTGAACGGCGTTGTAATCTGTGTTGGTCATGCCGAGGCTGTCTTTATTATTTTGAGCAAACAGGGCAGCAGAATTGAGATCTGTGCGCATTTCATCTATGCTCGGGGTCTCATATTCTTCGATTGTTACGGTGATGGTACCGATTTTGGTTGCGGTGGTTGCGGTTTCGGGAAGGTCACCTTCGGGAGTTACGTTGATATAAGCAGAATGTGCCGCGCCGTCCAATGCTGCAGAAGGAACAAGCGGTGCAACATCAAACTTCATGGTAACAGCTTCAAAACCGGTTTCTGCTTCATAGGAAGCGGTTGCAACGATATTGGTGTTGGAATGGTTGGTAACAGTGATCTGCTCTGCGCTTTCTGCCCAGCTCGGTGCAACGGTATCACCAACATATTTATGCTGTTCAGCGTCCCAGGTGGGCTCGGAACCTTCATTATAAGTGAACTGAAGGTTGGTCCAGGTTACGTCAACGCTGAAAACAGTTCCGCCAACGCTGGTGGAAGGAACATAGGTTGCGGTTACTTCGCCGCTTGCAAAACCGTCCGCTGCTTCTATATCAGCTGCAAAAGCAGTGATACCAAGGCTAATAAGCATTGCTGCTGCAAGAACAAAAGAAATAATCTTTTTCATAGTTTTTCTCCTTTTTAATTTGTCATTTGACAATTATTTTCACAGTACCGATTTTTTCTCCGCCAAAATAATCGCTGCTGCTTGGATTGCCGCTTATATAAAGTGTTGCGGTAACAAAATCCGCTCCGGCATAGTCGCCCTCTTTTCCCGCTTCAAGAACGGCAAAGTTTTTTGAAAGGCTTCCGGTTATGCATGTTTTGTCTTCGGGAACATACTCCATTTCAACGGAAACAGAAATATTTGAATGATTTGTCACGGTAATCTCTGCAGAAAATTCTTTCCATTCCCCTTTTGATTCAACATCATAGGTATGGGTTTTGGGATCCCAAAGCTTTGTTTCTTCCCCGGAATATACAAAAGTCATATTGCTCCATGCAATATCAATTCCATAAACCGCCGGAGTTTTTTCCGCAAAGGACCATGCCGCAGAAACTTCTATCTCTGCAAAATATTTTTCCCCAATGTTTGTACTGTTTTCCGCTGCAAATGCGGCGCAGCCCAAACATTGGACAAAAACAGCAAAAATCATTACTGCAAATACTTTTTTCATAAAAAAATTACCTTTTTAATTATTCGCGAACAGTTATATGTATCGGAATCTCGGTATTAACTATCGCTTTTTCTCCGCTTTCGGGGCTGTAATAAAGAACAACGAATTTTCCGTCGTATCCGCCGGGCGAAAGCATTTTTTCCGCATCCTTCAAAAGGTCGAGTTCCGAAACTTTATATCCCGGAACAATGGTTCCGGACTGGAGTATCACCTCTTCGGAAATAATTATCTGGAGGACCATATCCTGATTTGATTTACCCGGATTTGCAAAATATACATAAGCTTTTTTATCGCTTATATCTATCGTTGCTTCGTTGGAATAAGAAAGGCTTACGCTTCCGCCGCCCTCTTCGCTTTCCATTTTTTCTCCGCTGTCACCGGGGATAGCTTCAATATTGATTTCTTCCTCCTGCGGAGCATAGTCCGGCGTTAAAACAACTGTTTGCTGCTCTCTGAAAAACAGCGCCCAAACGGTAACGCCAACCGCCGCGGCGGTTATCAGTAGAAGCACCGCAATAAGAAGTTTTATTTTTTTATTATCCATAACATCCCTCCGGTCTCCATGAAAATATTTATAACTTAATTTTAAACTTTAATTTCATAAAAACAATTATCTGGCTGCATAGGGTTTTGATAAAATTTTTTGTTTTGAGAAAATAAAAAAGCGCACCGAAAATTCGGTGCGCTTTTTATCTTTCGGGCAAATTGGGAGCTTTGCCCTTTTTGGCTAATTAAGGAATCAGCAATAGTTCTCCATGGGGAAGGTGAGGTATTTGATCTCGTCGAGCTGGTCAACGGTAACAACGCCTGCAGGAGCATTGAGAACGTCGGGGATGCGGTTTACGATGGTTGCGCAGGTGTGCTCAACGGTTGCGGGTTTAACAACGTGGAATTCAACATCGGGTTCGCCGGTGATTTTCCAGTCGCACATATCGCCGTCATCGGGTCCGTAAACTTTACCGATGCACTGGGTCTCGATAACCGGTCCCTGGAAGGTTTCGGTGGTAACTACTGCTGCCATACCGATGCAGTTGCCTTTGGGGATAACTTTGCCCATGGTTTCGGAATAAAGGTCGGAATCATAGAAA
>JAFSDS010000023.1 GCA_017436125.1 Oscillospiraceae bacterium
TTATTCCTCCTTAGCTCAGTTGGCAGAGCATGCGGCTGTTAACCGCAGGGTCGTTGGTTCGAGCCCGACAGGGGGAGCCAATAGCAGGGCGTTCAGAAATGGATGCCCTGCTAATTCAAAAAATGGGCCTTTAGCTCAATTGGTCAGAGCAACCGGCTCATAACCGGTCGGCTTGGGGTTCGAGTCCCTAAAGGCCCACCATTTTTTAAGCTTAATAGGGGCATAGTGTAATGGTAACATCCCGGTCTCCAAAACCGTTGTTGAGGGTTCGAGTCCTTCTGCCCCTGCCATAAATTAACCGTCCAGAGGGACGGTTTTTTTATTATATTCCGGAGGATTAATGAAAGATTTTTATTTACCTGAACAAATCAAAAATATAATAGGCAATCGCAGTTTTTCTCTTGATGATACAGGTATGTCCGATTCATCGGTTTTTATTTTTGATGACATGGTGCTCAAAATCCAGAAAGATTCTGCCTTTGTAAAAAATGAGCACGCAATGATGAACTGGTTTGATAATAAGGATTTTGTGCCAAAATGCCTTTGCAATCATACAGAAAACGGGATAAATTACCTTCTTATGTCAAAAATAAGCGGAAAAATGGCCTGTGATGAGGAGTTTATGCTTTCTCCATCACTTCTTATTGATAATCTTGCGAATGCATTTGATCAGCTTTGGAGCACCGACATTTCTAAATGTCCTGTTAAAAATGATTTGAGCACGGTACTTCCTATGGCTGCATACAGAGTTGAGCACGGGCTTGTTGACGTGGAAGATGCGGAGCCGGAAACATTTGCGAAAGGTGGTTTTAAAGACCCGGAGGACCTTTTAAATTGGCTTTATGATAATAGACCGGAAGAGGATTTTGTTCTTACCCATGGTGATTTTTGCCTTCCGAATATTTTTATTGAAGACGGAAAATTTTCCGGTTTTGTTGATATCGGAAGAATGGGCGTTGCGGACAGATACCAGGATATTGCTATTTGTCTTCGCAGCTTGCGAAGCAATTTTTCCGGAAGATACGGCGGTAAAATCTTTGGCGGTTTTAATGAAAATGATTTTTTCAAAGCCATCGGTATTGAGCCTGACTGGGATAAAATAAGATATTACATTCTTCTCGATGAATTATTTTAATAAAAAAAGCCTGCGGCAAAGCCGCAGGCTCTTTCTTTTTTATTCAAGATATTCTATTTTTTCATAATCACCGGTTTTTGTGTTATATATTTCAAGTGTGTTTTCCTCAATTGGATTCCACTGTGCAATAAAAGGCATTTCATCGAAAAAATCTGCCGCAAGTCCGGTGTTTATATAATTTATTACTTCATAATTTTCTTCATCAAGGACTGCAATTTCAATAGTAACTTGTTCCGGATTATTTGAAAGAACGTTATAAGACAGAATTATGTGACCGGAGTTATCAATCCAGGCGTTACGAATCATGTGTGTTTTATTATATTCGGAAGGAAGCTTTGAAATATGTATAAACTCATCGGTTTCAAAACGGTAGAAATACAGTCCGTTTAAAGAGAGAAAGAAGCAATAAGAATTTTCACCGAAATACATTTTGTGCCCACGGGGGCCGTTTATATCAATGTTGTAATGTTTGTTTCCGTTGCGAATAAGATAATTCCCGATATATTCCTGAGCAAGCTTCGGCGTACTGTAATAAGCAAATTCTGAAAACTCTTCGTTGTGCCATTGCGGGGAATAAATGCTTTCTTTAAAGGTTGTTTCGTTAGAAAGATATTTCCAACCGTTTTCTTCAATTTTTATTTTCAAAGTATGGTTTTCGTAAACTTCAAGATATTCTCCTTCGCCCCAACCGTCATAGACAGAAAAATCAATAGTAAGGATATCTTTTTCAAAGCTATAATCCCTTATGCAGGTATAAGTTGGTCCACCGCCGCAGCCGGGAATATGATATTGGTCTGTTTCCGGGAGATATTCAAAATGTTGGCGGTAATCTTCAGGATTCCAGGGAAACCAGCGGGCGATGCTTTCTTCGGTTTTTCTTCCGTCAACAAGATAGCTTTCTGCCATATCGTAACCGCTTTTTTCAATTCCGTAATATTTATAATCGAGATTTTCGCATTGATAGAAAATATAAGTATAGATTGCGATGTTTCCGTGGGGTGCGTTGTTTTCATCAAAATCCAGGGAAAGAGGCATTGCGGAATTGATAGGTGCGATATATTTTTCCCATATTTTTAGAGTTTCTCCGGACATTTTTGTTGCTTCTTTTGGAATTACTTCAAAATTAACAGTTTTCGCCTCGGAAATTTCCGCAGGAAGAGTTTCAGAATCAACAACAAGGCTTATATTGAAAATTTCAGGTTCAGGCGTTTCTTCCAAAACACTTTCTGAAGAAACGGAATGTTCTTCACTTTCGGAAGCAGAAGATGGGACTTCGCTTTCCGAAGGCAAAACAGGATTTTTTTCGCAACCGGAAAAAACAAAAACCAGCGCAAGAAAAACAAAGAAAATCTTTTTCAAAAAATTACCCCTTAAAAATATTTTACATATATATAGTGTTATATTCAAAGATGTTTGTTGCAGATAAAATAAAAAAACTTCGATAAAAATCGAAGTTTTTTTATTTTATACATTTCTGTTATAAAGAGGGGCAACATGCTTTTTGTTTCCGCCGATGATGATGAGGGCGGAAAGGGCGGAGAACAGCATAAACACAGTAAGAGTTGCGCGCATGGGAATGAGTTCCGAAAGAACACCCGCAAGAAGTTCTCCGGTAAGGGTGCCGACGGTATTAAGCATAAAGAATGCTCCGTTAAAACGTCCTTTCATATCGTGGGGAACATAGGACTGGGTTGCGGAAACGCGGATGTTATAGGAAGTTACGCCGAGTATTCCGATGAGAAAACTTCCTGCATGCATAATACCGAACGGAACGTAGAGATAGAAAGCTTCAATAACGGCAATTGATACATATACAAAGAGTGCAATTCCAAATTTTTTCTCCGCAGGGAGCTGCACTTTATAATGTATAAGTCCGCCAAGGCTGCGGCCGATAACGCTGAAAATAGAAACGAACATGAAAAGATATTCGCCGTTTTCAAAAGTTTTGTTAAACCATGGAAGGGTAATAACTTGGGATGCGCCGCCGGCAAAACTTATAACCATAAAGTAAACAGTTACCGCAAGAAGTCCTTTTTCAGAAGAGAGATATCTTATACCCTCTTTCATGTCGCTGAAATAGGCTCCGGCGCCGTAGGAGGCCACAGAATTAATTTTCTTTCCGGCTTCAACGTCGGATATCATTGTTTCAAAAACGGCCGCAATGAGGAAGAAAACGGAGTTTACGATGAGCAGAGGAGCCAGACCAAAGGCGTTATATGCAACGGTTGCAAGGGGCATCATGAAAAAGGTCATGGTCTGTAAAGTTCCGGAAATGGAATATGCCTTTGAATAGTTGCCCTCGGTTATGAGCATGGGATAAAAGCTTTCAAAAGCAACCATATAAACGCTGTTTATGGTGCCGATGACAAAGGTCGCCGCGGCAAAAATCCCGAAGTTAAAGGCATCAAAATAAATAAGAGCCCCAAGACCGAGATAAAGGGCTGTGCTGCAGAAGTCTAGGGTATAAATGGTGCGCCTGCGGGAAAACCTGTCCATAAGAGGGCCGGAAATTATCGGCGCTGCAATCTGCGGAAGGGTATAAAGGAATATGTATATTGCGTAAAGAAGGGTGGATTCCATATAATCGAGCACAAAAAGGCTCATGGCAAAACCGGATATGGAGTTGCCCAGCATGGAAACAACGCTTCCGAGAGTTATGGTAGTAAAATCTTTTGTCCAAAGTTTGTTTTGCATTGTTCATCCTCAAAAAACTGATATTGATACCCGATTATTATAGCATAACCAAATCCTTGGGGCAACAGATTGGTTCAAAAGGAAACTTGTTCCGTAAAAACCGCTCTTTATAATAAAATTGTTGCCCGAACACGCAGAATATGGTAAACTGTTGTTGATAATTCAACAATAGTTGATAATTATGACAGGATGTGACCCCTATGAAAATAAACGCCAAAACAATGCCTTTTGACGAAGTTCAAAAGCTTCCGAAATTAAAACATAAAACCCCAAGAATGCCCAGCGCTTTGCTTGCGGCGGTGGTCCGCGTTGCGGTTGAACCAACCTTAAGAAAAATAAAATTTTCATATACCGAAGAAAGAATGGACCTTATAGGAAAGAATGAACCCTGCCTTATCCTTATGAACCATTCCAGCTTTACGGATATGAAGCTTGCATACGGAATTTTTTATCCCCGCAAAATGGGAATTGTAACTTCCGTTGACGCAATGTCCGGCATCCTTGGAAAACTTATGCGCATCCTCGGCTGTACCCCAACACATAAATATATAACCGACGTATCTCTATTAAAAGATATCGAATATATGCTCCGGGTCAATAAAACAAGCGTACTTATGTATCCGGAAGCAGGATATTCCTTTGACGGAAGAGCAACCACCCTTCCGAAAAAAATGGGCGTTCTTTTAAAACGCCTCGGCGTTCCGGTAGTAACAGTTATTACCGAAGGTGCCTTTGCCCGTGATCCGCTTTATAATATGCTCCAGATACGAGATGTAAAAGTTGGCGCACATGTAAAATGCATTGCTACCGCGGAGGAAATTAAGCAAAAATCCGTTGCGGAGCTGGATGCCCTTTTGGATGAGGCTTTTTCTTTCGATAACTTTGCATGGCAGCGCGACAACAAAATCGTTATTGATGAACCCTTCCGTGCGGACGGCCTTCATAGGATACTTTATAAATGTCCCCATTGCGGAGTTGAAAACAAAATGGAGGGCAAGGGAACAAAGATAACCTGTAAGGAATGCAAAAAGGAATGGGAGATGGACGAATACGGCCAGCTTTCCGCAGTATCCGGTGAAACGGAATTTTCCCATATCCCCGACTGGTACGACTGGCAGAGAGAATGCGTCCGCAAGGAAATCGAAGAGGGTAATTATTCTCTTGATACAAAGGTCGATATTGCAGTCCAGGTCAATCTTGATGGCATTTGCATGATAGGTTCCGGCCGCCTTATCCATAATACGGAAGGCTTCCGCCTTACAAGCGACGACGGAAAACTTGATTATACCCAGTCCCCAACCGCAAGCTATACCATCTATTCCGACTATTACTGGTATGAAAGAGGGGACGTTATCGGCATCGGCGATACGGAATATTCCTATTTCTGCATAACGGAGGATGGCGTTTCTGTAACAAAAGCGCGTCTTGCCGCCGAAGAAATTTATAAGATAGCAAAAGCAAAAAACAAAAGACCAAGAAAACAGGAAAAACAGTAAACAAAAAGAGCACCGCAAAAGCGGTGCTCTTTTTATTTTGAACCTTATCTTATTTAAGATATTCGCCGATTTCGTTTGCGCCAAGGATAGCTGCATAAACGTCTTCGGGGGTAACTTCGAAGGGCATGTTGCCGACGGTATCGCCGGGTGCGCAGACAGTTTCTGCAACAGCCATGATCTCTTCGGGTTTGATTTCGGTTACGTCAAGGTCGGCAAGAGTGGTGGGAAGGCCGACTTCCTGGCAAAGGGAAACAACTTCTTCGATCTCTTCCTTGGGTGCGTTTTCAAGAACGAACTGAACAAGAACACCGAATGCAACTTTTTCACCGTGATAGAATTTATGAGTTGCTTCAATAGCAGTAAGGCCGTTGTGAACTGCATGAGCAGCAGCAAGACCACCGGATTCAAAACCGATACCGGAAAGATAGGTGTTTGCTTCGATGATGTTTTCAACAGCTTTGGTGCAGACTTTGTTTTTTACTGCGAGATATGCTGCAACGCCGTCTTCGAGAAGGGTCTCATAGCAAAGTTTTGCAAGAGCAAGAGCGGTTTTGGTGGGTTTTCCGCCAACGCAGTTGCTTGCCTGGCTCTGTGCGCAGGCTCTTGCTTCAAA
>JAFSDS010000024.1 GCA_017436125.1 Oscillospiraceae bacterium
GCCGAAAGATATCCTTAAAAGCCTTATCTTCATGCTTGGAACCGTTGCTTTCTTCTTCTTCGGATACAACGCCGTCACCACCTTTTTCAGCCTTTATATGACCAACTTCCGTGAAGTTAAAGGCGGAAGCTTTGCAAACTATCTTATGGTTGCAACCGTCTGCTCCATCATTTCCTATATTCCTTCCGGTATGATCGCAACCAAGTTCGGCCGCAAAAAAGCCGTTATGATTGGTCTTTGCGTAATGGCTTCCTGCTTCCTTATAATGTCCTTCTTCAGAAGCGCGGGACTTTATCTCATCCCCTTCTTCGCGATCATTGGCTTCGGATATGCCTGCGTAATCGTAAACACCTTCCCCATCATCTGGGAAATGAGCCAGGGCAGCGACATCGGCAAATATACCGGTTATTATTACACCGCTTCCATGTCCGCTCAAATCATCACCCCAATGCTTGCCGGCTTCCTTATTGAAAAAATGGATAACTACGGAATCCTCTTCCCGTATGCACTTATTATGGAAGGCATCGCATTCCTTATGCTTATGCAGGTCAAACACGGCGACAGCAAACCTTCCCAGCCCAAAGATAAGCTTGAGGCACTTGATGTCGGAGGCGATGACTGATGATTGAAAATCCCGTGCTCACCGCAATAGTGATGGTGCTCATAATCATTTTCCTCGTTATTGCCTGTGCCTTTGTTTATCTTACAACCCCGAACAAATTCCGTTTTTTTGATCTTCCGGTCGTTTACTGCCACAGAGGTTATTACAACGACGAAGCGCCCGAAAACAGCATCCCCGCTTTTAAAAGAAGCGCCGAAAACGAACTTGGTGTTGAACTTGATGTTCAGCCCACAAAGGACGGAAAGATCGTTGTTTTCCATGACCTTAACGTAAAGCGCATGTGCGGCGTTGATAAAACCGTTGCGGAAATGACTTTTGAAGAAGTTTCCGAGCTTCGCCTTGGCAATACCGATGAAAAAATCCCGCTTTTCAGCGAGGTTCTTGAAGTTCTCGGCGGTGTTCCCGTTTCCTGCGAAATAAAAACCGCAGGTTCCTCCTTTGATGCGGATTTTCTTGAAAATGTATATCAGCTTCTTTTGACTTACGAAGGGGATTATAACGTAATAAGCTTTAACCCCTATGTTCTTGAATGGTTTAAAAACAACCATCCGGAAGTTATCCGCGGCCAGCTTTCTGCCGGAAACGGCCACCTTGGCGTAAAAGGCATTCTCGGCTGGGGGCTTTCAAACCTTCTTCTCAACTTTAAATCAAAACCGGACTTTATTTCCTATAAATACGGCGACAAAAGCCTTGGTTTTCTTCTTAACCGTCATTACGGAACCCGCCTTTGCGTTTGGAGCGTTCATTCCCTTGAGGAAGTTGAAAGAGCCGCATACGACGGACATTCCACATTCGTCTGCGAAAATTTTGATATGACCGAGGTGTGATCCTTTTGAAAAAAGACGATAAAACCAACGTTATGCGCATCCTTGACCAGAAAAAAGTCGATTATATTCCTCATGGATACGAGATAGAGGAAGGCGCCCCCTGCGACGCAGTTACCGTTGCTGGACTTATCGGCAAGGATGTTTCCGAGGTTTATAAAACCCTCGTGCTCAAAGCCGGAAAAGGCAATTTTTATGTTTTTGTCGTTCCCGGTGCGGCAAGGCTCGATTATAAAAAAGCGGCAAAGGCCGTTGGCGAAAAAAGCGTTGCCATGGTCCTTTCCGCTGATCTTCTCGGCCTTACCGGATATATCCACGGCGGATGCTCACCCATCGGAATGAAAAAACTTTTTCCGACTGTGTTCCATGAAGCCGTGCTTAATTTGAGCACCGTTACCGTCAGCGCAGGAAAAATCGGCCGCCAGATAGAAATAAAACCGGCGGATCTTATTTCCCTCGTTAACGGAAAAACCGCAGATATAATTGTTGAAGAATAAAAAAGAGCACCGCCCGGTAAAACCGGACGGTGCTCTTTTTTATTCTCGTTATCCTATATCAAAAATTTTTCTTTCATACCCGCTGAAAATTTCTATTCCTCCGGCGCCGAGAAGATTTCCGGCCATGTTGGGATATATTTTATCATATGGGTCCGTTATAAAATCCGCTTTCATTTTGGTATCTATCATCTGCACCGGATAAAAATCATCAAATCGCACTATGGAAATTATCATATTTCCGCTTTTGGATTCAACGCTTTCTTCCGTATCCTCCTCCGTTATTTCCGCATAGGGGTAGCAGAGCAAAACTATGTTTTCTCCGTCGAGCCAGAATTTTGCGATGCTGTAATCCCTTTCTTCTGCAACCGGAATTTTTTCAAGACAGCGCAGTTCGTCTTTTCCTGCATCATAGATCCAAAGGCCGTTCACGGAAGAAACCATACAGAGTTTTTTATCCGCATTAAAATCATGGTCAAGCCCTCCGGGAATGGTAAACCTTTTAAGAGTGTTTCCGTCTGCGATTTTATAAATCGCTTCTTCGGAATAGAGGAATTTTTCGCAGTCAACACAAAAAGAATAATCATCCGTTTTCCAAAAATATCCGCTTTCGTCATAGGTTATTTCATTGGAAAGATATTTCCAGCCTTCATCAAGAAGCTCGACTTCAAGGATCCCGCTTTTATAAACCTGAAAAATCTCCTGTTCCTCTTCCATTTCGTCAATATAAAAAGAATAGAAAAGCAAAAGTATGTTGTCCCTCTGGTCGTAACCGGTAAGATAGGAGAAAACAGGACCGCCGCCGAATCCCGGGATAAGATATTCGTCGGTTTCTTCGTTATATTTAAAATATTGGCGGTAATCTTCCGGCTTCCATGGGAACCAGCGGGCAATACTTTCCTCAACCGCCCTGCCGTTCACCCAGCAGCTGTCGCCGATATCCGCCCTCTCCTTATAATCCGCCTTTATTCCGAGGACTTTTTCATCAAGACTGCGGCACTGATATACGATATATCCGTATATATCATCCGGCACTTCTTTTGCGGAAAAATTATGATAAAGGGGCATGGCGCTGTTTATGGGATCCAGATATTTATCATATATTTCCTTATATTCATCGGACATGGAAAGCTGTTCTTTTGAAACGGCGATTACCTCATAATCATCGCTTACGGTTTCAACAGATGCCTTTGGAAGGTTTTTATCCGTAAAAAGGCTACCCATAAGGAATTCTTTTTCGGGAATATCTTCTTCCAATGGTTCGCTTTCCGAAACTTCTTCGGATGTGCTGTTTTCCGATGAAGAAATTATATCTTCCGGTTTTTGCGCATCCTCGCAGGAACACAGAAGAAAAGCCAAAACAACAGCAAGCATCATTATAAAAAATTTCCTCATGGTATCAGCTCCTTTTTACAGTTGTCTAACTACATACATATTATACGTTTGTCTAATACCTTTTGTCAATATATTTTTCGGCTGATATTCCAAAAACGAATATTATTTTTCCTTTGCAATTATTTTTTGTTTTTCCGGCACTAATATAATGTATGACAAAAAAAGAGGTGGCGTTATGAAAAAATTTTTTGCTGTTATGATCCTTCTTTCCGTTTTATGCTCCTGTTCCGCAAAAGAACCGGAGGTCGGTTTTTGCAGCCCCGCTCCCATTGAAAACGGCGATGAACATTCTTTTTTTGAGGAAGAAACCGAAGAAGCAAAAATCATTCTTGCTCTTCCGCATCATCTTGATGAAAATTATCTTTATTTTTCCGCCGGGGATCCCATTGGAAGCAGGGTTGATATTCCTTTTGCCCCGCCGGAAGATTACGATATAGACAAGGAAAAAGTTATCGATATTGAAATCCCCGAAGAACTTCTTGCGGAAATAAAATCGGATTTTCCGGATTTTGAGGGAAATGAAAAATGGAAAGCCACCCTTACTTATTACACATCCGATCTTTCCTCCGGAATGATAAAGATGATCTATGTCATCGGGGATAGAATAAACACCGACAAAGCCATCGTCTGCCAAATCGAAAACGGAAAAATAATCCGCATAAATTATACAAATATGGAAGCTTCTGCCGACGAAGAAAACCTTCTTGATAGGGTGGAAAATTTTGAAAAAACCACCGTTCAGACCAAAAAGATTTTTGAGGAAGGCGAACTTTTAATCGAAGAAGAAACCACCTATCGCTATTGCTTTGGTGCTGATAAACTTATTTATTGCTACCAGCTTTATTTTTATGAACCCACTCCCATGGGTTCGGTCATAAACAACGATTATTTCAGCGAATATATCATTGAATAACCAAAAACAACCGCCCGTTGTATAAAAAACAACCGGCGGTTGTTTTATTTTTTGTCAATTCAACCACAAGGGTATTCATTTTCTCGTCCTATGGTGGTAAAATTCAAGCATACTCCGGAGAAAAAGTTTTTGAAAAACCGAAAGGAGAATTTTTATAATATGGAAACCATCGGAAAAAGAATATCTTCACAAAGAAAACTTAAAAATATAAAACAGGACGAACTTGCGGAAATGCTTCTTGTTTCGCCCCAGGCGGTAAGCAAATGGGAAAACGATATCTCCTGCCCGGATATCTCACTTCTTCCAAATCTTGCAAAGATACTCGGCATCACCGTTGACGAGCTTCTTTCCGGAAAGCAGGAATCTTCCGTTTCATACGTTCCGGAGGAACACCGCAAGGACATAAACGATATGATGTTTCGCATTATTGTTGATTCCCACGAAGGAGATAAGGTAAGAGTAAACATTCCCTGTGCTCTTGTAAAAATCGCACTCGAATGCGGCGCTGAACTTCCCCAGATATCCGGAAATGATTCTTTAAATAAGGCCATGAAAAGCATCGACCTTGCGAAAATTTTTGAAATGGTCGAAAAAGGCGCCATCGGAAATCTTGTTGAGGTTGAAAGCAGTGACGGCGATTTTATAAGAATTTTTGTGGAGTGACAAAATGAGGATAAAAATTATCGAAAAAGGTGAAAAGGATCATAACCTTGCTTTTCCTACATGGCTTTTGCTCAACGGAATTTCCGCCTCCGTTTTTGCCGTTTTGATAAATATAAAACTTCGGAAATATAAAATTCGGATAAAAGGTTCCTCCTGCAGAAAATTTGTCCGGGCGTTTTATAAAACCCGCCGGCATTTCGGCGGAAAGCTGGACCTTGTTGATGTTGAATCCAAGGACGGAAACCTTGTAAAAATAAGTTTTTAATAAAAAAATCCTCCCGAAATCCGGGAGGATTTTTTATTGAAAGATTTTAAAATCAAATGAAGAGGGGGCTTACGGGGCGGTCGCCATAGATTCTTTCGATTGCTTCTGCAAATACGGGAGCAACGGGAAGAACGGTGATTTTTCCGCATGCTGCGCGTTTTTCTTCGCTTATCGGAATAGTATCGAGAAGAACGAGTTCTTCAAGAACGCTGTTCTTGATTCTTTCGATTGCAGGGCCGGAAAGAGGGCCGTGAGTTGCGCAGGCGGTTACGGATTTTGCTCCGCCAACTTCAACAAGAGCTTTTGCTGCGTTGCAAAGAGTTCCTGCGGTATCAACCATGTCATCGAGGATGATGCATTTTTTGCCTTTTACGTCACCGATGATGTTCATAACTTCGGAAACATTTGCTTTCGGACGGCGTTTGTCGATGATGGCAAGCGGGATATCAAGTTTTTCAGCAAATTTACGGACGCGGTTTACGCTGCCGTGGTCGGGAGAAACTGCAACATACTCATCTTCGTGATGATGTACGATGGGCTGGAAATAAGGGGTAAGGATCGGAGCGCCCATAAGATGATCAACGGGGATATCAAAGAATCCCTGGATCTGGGATGCATGAAGGTCCATGGTAAGAACTCTGTCTGCGCCTGCTGCTTCAAGCATATTTGCAACAACTTTTGCAGAGATCGGATCGCGTGCTTTTGCTTTTCTGTCCTGGCGGGCATAGCCGTAATAAGGAACAACAGCGGTGATTCTTCCTGCGGAAGCGCGCTTGAAAGCATCAATCATGATGATGAGTTCCATAAGGTTGTCGTTAACGGGGTTGCAGGTGGACTGAACAATGAATACGTCGGAACCGCGGACGGATTCTTCAAGGGATACGCATACTTCGCCGTCTGCAAAATGGCCGACGGTGCATCTTCCTAAGGGAAGACCAAGGCTTTTTGCGATCTCTTCAGCTGCCTTTGGATAGGCGTTGCCGGTGAAAATTTTAATGTCTTTGCCGTGAACGTTCATTTTTTAATCTCTCCTAAATTTTTATTTTAAATTTGCTGATTAAACTTATTTTATCTTGATGGCGTCGTGTTTTTTTACCCAGCCTTCAATGTTTTCCTGTTTTGCTCTTCCAATTGCAAGAGCATATTCCGGAACGTTTTTCGTAACGGTGGTGCCTGCGGCGGTATAGGCAAAATCCTCAAGTTCAACAGGGGCAACAAGATTGGTGTTGCAGCCGAGGAACGCATGGTTTCCGATTTTGGTGCGGTGCTTATGCTGACCGTCATAGTTTGCTATACAGCAGCCGCATCCGAAGTTTACCGCTTCGCCAACATCCGCATCTCCGATATATGTGAGATGGGCAACGGCGGTTCTTGCGCCGACGTCGGAATTTTTTATTTCGACATAGTCGCCGATCTTGCAGCCTTCGCGGATAACGCATCCGGGACGCACCTGGCTGAAGGGACCGATCTTTACATTTTTTTCAAGAACAGAAGAACGGATCTGGGTGGAATTTACTTCCGTATCGTCGCCGATCTTGCTGTCCTCGATATAACTGTTCGGACCGATCACACAGTTTTTACCGATCTCGGTATTTCCTTTGATTATGGTTCCCGGAAGAATCATCGTTCCTTCTCCGATTTTTACATCCGGCTCGATGATTATTCCGTCAAGGCACATAAATTCAACGCCTTCATTGCAAAGCTTTTTGAATACGGAAGTTCTTGCGGCGGCGTTTATTGTTAAAAGACCCGCTCCGTCGGAAGCTCTCATATTGATTTCTTTTTTACCCGTAACATGGGTTGCTGCAACAAGTTTTTCGTCCGAAAGCATTTTCATGGCTCCGACGAGGAACTGTTCGCCGTTTTTATCGTTTTCATCCCAGTTTTCACAAACCGTTTTAAGAAATTCCGCTTTTGCCCAAAATGCGCTGGCAGAAAGCTCTTTCATAAAAGCTTCTCTTCCTCCGGAAACGATAACGGTAAGTTTTTCGTTCTGGTCTTCGTGGCGCTTAAGGGATGCTTCAAGTGCGTCTGCATCGGTAAAAACCGCCTCGGCGCTTATTACGAGGATATTTTTTTCGCCTTGTTTTTCTATCCATTCCAAAGCGGAACATGCCGGATGGCCGCTTTCGCTTTTTCTGATAACAACTTCGTTTTCGCCGGTATATTTTTTAATGGCATCTTCGCCCTCATTTATAACGTAACATCTTTCTTCGATGCCCGCGGCATCAAGGGCTTTATTGACCCATTCTATCACCGGACGAAAAACAACTTCGCGCAGAGCGAGGGGAGAATTATTATGCATAATATCGCAGCATGCAGTATATACTATCGCCGCAGCATTTTGCATAAGCACACCTCCGTTTTTCATCAATTTTCACATATACATTATGCCAGTTTTAATTATATTTTGCAAGTAAAAGCACAAAAAAATGATTTTTTTATAAAAATTCGTCAAAATCGCAGAAATTTAATAAATTATATAGAAAATATCGTACGGTTTTGTTATACTGTATCATGAAGGACAATGGCCTTGTTTTTTAAGGCTTTTGACCGCTTTAATGAATAATCACTATTGCTAATTGGGAGGATGCAATTTTATGAGCAAAAAATACGTTTACCTTTTCTCCGAAGGCAATGGCTCCATGCGCGAGCTCCTTGGCGGAAAAGGTGCAAACCTTGCTGAAATGACCAACCTTGGCATGCCGGTTCCGCAGGGCTTCACCGTAACCACCGAAGCCTGCACCCAGTATTACGAGGACGGCCGCCAGATCAACGAAGAGATCCAGGCTGAAATTTATGAATACCTTGCAAAACTTGAAGAGATCACCGGAAAAACCTTCGGCGATAAAAACAATCCTCTTCTCGTTTCCGTACGTTCCGGTGCAAGAGCTTCCATGCCCGGTATGATGGATACCATCCTCAACCTTGGTCTTAACGACGAAGTTGTTGAAGGTTTTGCAAAAATCACCAATAACGAACGTTTTGCATACGACTCTTATCGTCGTTTCATTCAGATGTATGCTGACGTTGTTGAAGAAGTTCCGAAGTCCACCTTCGAAGTTATCATCGACGAGATGAAAGAAGCAAAAGGCGTTAAAAACGATACCGACCTTGATGCAGAAGACCTTAAAGAGATGGTAAAACGCTTTAAAGCATACTATCTTGAACAGAAAGGCGAAAGCTTCCCCACCGAACCCCGCGAACAGCTTATCCGTGCCGTTAAAGCTGTTTTCCGTTCCTGGGATAACCCCCGCGCAAACTATTATCGCCGCATGAACGACATTCCTTATACCTGGGGTACCGCAGTAAACGTACAGTCCATGGTATTCGGTAACAGCGGCAACCTTTCCGGTACCGGTGTTGCATTTACCCGTAACCCCGCAACCGGCGAAAACAAACTCTTTGGCGAATTCCTTATCAACGCACAGGGCGAAGACGTTGTTGCAGGTATCCGTACTCCTCAGAGCATCGAACAGCTCAACGACATCCGCGACGGCATTTATGAAGAATTTGCAGCAATCGCAAAGAAACTTGAAAACCATTATCACGATATGCAGGATATGGAATTTACCGTTGAAAACGGAAAACTCTATATGCTCCAGACCAGAAACGGCAAACGTACCGCAACCGCTGCTCTTAAAGTAGCATGCGACCTTGTTGAAGAAGGCCTTATCACCAAAGAAGAAGCAGTTATGTCCGTTGACCCCAAATCTCTTGACGCTCTTCTTCACCCCCAGTTCGATGCAAAAGCTCTTAAAGCAGCAGAAGTTGTCGGTTCCGCACTTCCTGCTTCTCCCGGTGCAGCATGCGGCCGCGTTGTTTTCAATGCAGACGATGCTGTTGAATGGTCCAACCGCGGCGAAAAAGTTGTTCTCTGCCGTCTTGAAACCTCTCCCGAAGATATCGAAGGTATGCATCATTCCCAGGGTATCCTTACCGTTCGCGGCGGCATGACCTCTCATGCAGCTGTTGTTGCTCGCGGTATGGGCACCTGCTGCGTAGCAGGCTGCGGTGACATCACCATGCACGAGGAAGAAAAATACTTCGAACTCGGCGGCAAAACCTTCCACGAAGGCGACTACATCTCTCTCGACGGTTCCACCGGTAAAATCTACGGCGAAGCAATCCCCACCGTTGCAGCTTCCATCTCCGGCTATTTCGGCACCCTTATGGGCTGGGCTGATGAAATCAGAACCCTTGGCGTCCGCACCAACGCAGACTCCCCGAAAGACGCACAGCAGGCTGTTAAATTCGGTGCAGAAGGCATCGGCCTTTGCCGTACCGAGCACATGTTCTTCAACCCCGACAGAATTCCTTCCATGCGCGAGATGATCGTTTCCAAAGACGAAGAACATCGCCGTGCAGCTCTTGCAAAACTTCTTCCTATGCAGAGAGAAGACTTTGAAGGACTTTATGAGGCTCTTGAAGGCAAACCCGTAACCATCCGCTTCCTTGACCCGCCTCTCCATGAGTTCCTTCCTTCCGCAGAAGAAGATATCGTTGCTCTTGCAGGCGAAATGAACCTTTCTGTTGAAGAACTTAAAGCAACCATCGCAGGCCTTCACGAATTCAACCCCATGATGGGCCACCGCGGCTGCCGTCTTGCAGTTTCCTATCCCGAAATCGCAGAGATGCAGACCAGAGCAGTTATCGAAGCAGCTATCAACGTAAAGAAAGCTCATGCTGACTGGAACATCGTTCCCGAAATCATGATCCCCCTCGTTGGCGAACTCAAAGAGCTCAAATACGTAAAGAATGTTGTTGTTGAAACCGCTGAAAAAGTTATCGCAGAAAACGGCGTTGAACTTACTTATAAAGTAGGTACCATGATCGAGATCCCCAGAGCAGCACTTCTTGCTGACGAGATCGCAAAAGAAGCAGAATTCTTCTCCTTCGGTACCAACGACCTTACCCAGATGACCTTCGGCTTCTCCCGTGACGATGCCGGCAAGTTCCTGGACGCTTACTACGCAGGCAAGATCTATGAGTCCGATCCCTTCGCACGTCTGGACCAGACCGGTGTTGGCCGCCTGGTGAAGATGGCTGCTGAGCTGGGCCGTCAGAC
>JAFSDS010000025.1 GCA_017436125.1 Oscillospiraceae bacterium
CTTTACATTACTTTTGGAATTTACTCAAATGAATACAAGGGTTTAATTCTTGTTCTTCTTTGTTGTTCATTTTTCAAGGTCCTTGCGTGTCACCCGTGGTGACAGCTTTGTTATTATAGCAAATCATTTTTCAATTGTCAACCCCTTTTTTCGATTTTTTTTGCTTGAATTTAAAAATTTTTTCACTATAATAGTTTATATGATGTGCGCCCGTAGCTCAGTGGATAGAGCACCGGCCTCCGGAGCCGGGTGCGTGGGTTCAATTCCCGTCGGGCGTACCAGTAAAAACAGCCTCCGAATCGGAGGCTGTTTTTTATTTTTTTCTGTAGACTCCGTTTTCTCTTTCAAGGATTCCTTCGGAAATCATATCTCTGCGTATAGTACAATAATCTTCATTATATTTTAATATAATATCATTTATTTCACTTTCCGAATAGTCTCTCTTATTTTCAAAATCTTTTGCTATTTCTTCAAGGATAATGCGTTCCTTCTTTCTCTGTGCCGGAACAGATTTGAGCTTTCCATATTCAAAAAAACTTTCTATGACTTTCTTCCTATAAACTTCTTCCCTTTTTTGCTGTTTATCTTCTTCCGGAGAAGCTTCATTTATTATCTCCATTATACTTGAAGCAAAAATTCCTTTATTTAATATATATATAGTATAATACTGATCTCTTCTTGAGGAAACTGCACCGCAGTCCTCAAGCTTTTTAAGATGAAAAGAAACCGTTGCAGGTGTAAGTTCCAGTTTTTCCGCAAGAAGTTCCACGTAGCTTTCACCTTTCGAAAGTATTTTTAGAATATTAAGCCGGGATTTATCCCCAAGGCATTTAAAAAGTTTAAGTGCCGCTTCTTCCTGCATTTTATTCACCTCTGAGTTCAATAAACTTTGATTTTATATCTGCTAACGCTTCAAGCTTCGCTTCCTCCGCCGCAACTTTTTTCAAATCTCCGAATTGGCTTGCCTTTTCAGCGGATTCACTCCACGTTTTTTCAAATTCATCAAGTTTTTTCATAAATTCTTCGTTAAGGCGATCTTCTGGTTTTACTTTTTTGAAAACCCCGAAAATGGTTTTGCAGATATCATATACATTGATTTTCATTTTGATAAAAACAGCGTCATCTTGTTGATAATTTTCGTTAAAGCTCTTCTCTTTTAAAGATAATTCCCTGATTTTTGTTTCTATGTATTCATTAAAACAATTCATACTATTTCACCTTTTCAAATTTATTTTGATGTACATCTAATTGAATTATATCATGCAATTTCAGTTTGTCAAGATTTTGTTTAGATATTCATCAAATTAAAATACAAAATAAAAGCCCCGCTTTCGCAGGGCTTTTTGTTTTTATCTTCTGTAAAGTTCTTCGATATCAACAAGCTTTAGTTTCATATTTTCAAGGTTGCGGATCTCACGCGGAAAACTTTCGATTGAGAAAAGCATATCGAAGCGTTCCCAATATTCGGTAAAAAGCTTATCGTTTTTGCGAAGACGGGAAAGAAGCTGTTCGCCGGGTTCGGAAAAGCTTCTGCGGTATTCCGCAAAAAGAATCTGGCGGTTGCGCTGGTTTGCGGCAACAAGTTTTGCATCGGAATATTCTTTAAGAGAACTCCAGTATCCGGCAATCACCGGGCTGAGGAAAGGAAGCATGCCCTGCTTATTTTTGCGGAGCATATACTGCATGCATACCTGTTCATAAAGTTTTCCCTCAATATAGCTGTCAACTTCGCCAAGAAGATTTTCAAGTACCGGTTTTCCGGTTGCGATGGCAGTTTTATTTGGAAGAACAAAACGGAACCAGAACGCAAGCGCTTTTGAAGTTATGGTATAGATACCTTTACGGCTGGATTTGTTCTCCTCGCCGAAAGGAATATCGCGGCTGACTATCTGCATCTGGAGCAGGGTAAGAAGATACTTATTTACCTTTGTGGAGCTTTCTCCCGTTTCGGCAACAATCTCGTTTATGCGAAGGCTGCCTTTTGCAAGGGCAAAAAGAATGGAATTATAAAATTCCGGTTCACGGAGTTCATCAAGGAAAAGTACCGGCGGCTCATCAAAAAGAGGAGCATCCTTTTTAAGGAATATATTCCTTATATTATCTTCAAAACTTAAACCATTTTTAACAAGGCTGAGATATTCCGGAACACCGCCGAGGCAGCAATAATATCTCATTTTGTCAACGGAAGAAGTTTCCTTCGGCAAAAGCTTTGCAGCGTCAAAGTAATCAAGTTCCTCAAGTTTATATACCACCGGACGGCGAAGAGACGCTGCGGAATTTTCTGCAAGAATCTCGTTTTCGGTGAAATAAACTCTTCCGCATCCGGCGGCAACAAAAATATTGCTGTTTCTCCATTCGTTTTCAAAAGCATTGCGGAAATCCTTGAGGATGTTTTTATCCTCAAAAACAAGGTCAGCAAAGTTATCTATCACAAGAAGAAATCTCTCATCCCTCGCAAAATCCGCAATTCTTTTAAAAGCAACTTTCCATGTGGGGAATTCCTCTTCCTCACCTGAAAATTCAGAAACAGCTTTTTCAAAAAGGCGAAGATTCATAAATGAATTCAGCTTCTGGGCATAAAAGAATATTCCGTGTTTTCCTTCGGCAAATTCCGAAAGAAGTTCGGTTTTTCCGCTTTTATGGCTTCCGTAAACAACAACGAACTTTGCACCGGCAGAAGCCCAGTTTTTTTCCATGGAATCAAGTTTTCCTTCGCGGCCGATTGCCATTTATATCTCCTCGCTTTATTTTATATATTTTAAGGTATTATAATTCTGTGGGCCCTCATTTTAGCACCGCGTTTTCTCTTTGTCAAGAAAAAACGCGAAATTATGCGTTTTTTTGCTCTTTTTAAAGAAAAAAATCCCCTTCGGCGGAGAGTTCCGAAAGGGATCTTTTATAAAAGAGGGTTTATCTTATGTCTTTTTTGATTATTTTCTTTTTTTAAGAACAGCTGCCGCACCTGCAAATGCAGAAACGATTGCCGCTGCTGCTGCAACACCGATAAAGTCCTCAGCACCGGTGTTGGGGTTGCTTTCACCGGAACCGCCGTTGGAACCGGAGCCGGAACCGGTGTTTCCGCCGTTGGAACCGCCGTTTTCAACGGTTACCTTTTTTGCGGAAAGAATGTATTTGCCAAGGTTTTCGCCGCCTTCGCGTTTGATCTCAAGTTCAACTTCATCGTAAAGGTTTACTTTGCTGTAGTCAACAAGAATTTTGCTGTCTTTTCCGTTTACGTTAAGGTGAAGAGTTACCATTTCGCTTTCGTCGGTATTAAGGCCGAATTTATCAAGAAGTTCGCCATAGGTACAGCCGGGTTTCCAGGTGATGGTGAAATCGCTGTAAACGTTCTGGGTACCGTAGAAGTTGAGGTAGTAGTGGTCAAAAACCTGTTTTCCGTCAACGGTTTTATATTTTGCGCCGCTGTCGTTAAGGAAGTTTACACCGGTCTGATAGGAGGAAACCTCATCGATTTCAACGATAACGCTGGGGTCGACGGATTTGTTCGCAAGAGTGATGCCTTCGCCGGCAATTGCGCGGAAAGCGGTGGTGGAAATTACGAATGCTTTGTCAGAAGACATTCTGTCCTCATAAAAATCCCAGTAACCAAAGTCGGATTTGCTGGTTTTTTCGTTAATGGGAAGAATTTCGCCTTTTGCGTTTGCTTTGTAATGTTCGGAATAATATTCAACGGTATCCTTGGATGCAATAGCAACGTCGGCAATAACGTCGTTTTTAATACCTACATAGGATTTACCGTCGGATGCGCCGGTTGCTTTTGCCTGGAAAGAACCTTTTGCATAGTTTACACCGAAGTTATCGGAAATTTTTACTTTAACGATATAAACATCCTGGTTGCATACAACCTCATATCGGGTGGTTTTGCCCTCATCGTTAAGTGCTTTTGCAGCAGCTCTCATTTCCATATAGTCGGTGGTAAAGTTTACGGTTTCAACAGTTACAACGGTCTGTTCGGTTTTATCATCGTTAAGAGTGGTTTCTGCAGAAACGGTGCCGCCCTGTTTATAAGAAACAGAAGCTTTGCCTTCTTCGGTAACGGTGAAAACACCGGTTTCCTCATCATAAGTACCTTTATTTACAGTGGTGGTAACTTTGTCATAGGAAACAACGGAACCGGATTTGCTGTCGTTGATGCTGAAGGTAATATCCTCGCTGATGGATTCCCAAACATCGTCTTTTGCGGAATAAACAGCGGGATCATAGTTAAGAACCTCTGCGGATGCAATACCGGTGGATTCTACTTTTACGTTTTTATAAGTGTTGGGTTTAAAAATCATGGAGAAATATACAACGCCGCCGATGCCGTTGGTGTAATAGGTAGCGGAGTTTCCGCTGGTGGAAGGCGGGGCGGTCCAGATGTCGGAGTTGGAGATTTTAATATAGGTGCCGGATGCGCTGGTAATCTCCTCGGTAAGGTCGAAAACGGGAATATCCGCAAAAGCGGTTACACCCATTGCCGCAACCATCATCAGCGCGAGCACAAGAGCAAGAGCTTTTTTCATGTTAAAACTTCCTCCGTAATTAATATAGCTTTTTTGTTCATGATGAATCCGCTTTCTCTCCGAAAAGCGCCTCATCGCAGAAACGATTTTATCGTCTTTTCGCCGTAAAACCCAGCGTTTTTTCATAAAACCGTCAGCTTTCACTATCAAAACCGCCTTTGATTTTTTGATTTTATGCGATTTTTTAAAAATTTCCCGAAGGATATGGAAAAGCATGAAAAGCCGCCCAAATCTGTGTTTTTCTTCTTTCACAAAACCATCATTGGGGATTTTTTCCGCGGCTTTTTGCCCTTATAACAAAAAAACTCCCGGAGCTTTTGCTCCGGGAGTTTTATATTGGTCAGAAAATTATTCTTCGTCTTCAAGTCTTCCAAGAGAACGCATTACTTTATCGTAAGCTGCTTTGGTGTTGAAATCGAAGCAAACCATGGATACTTCTTCAAGGCAGGTATCCTGTTCAAGATATTCGAGGATGGTGTTGATCGCGATCTCTGCTGCTTTTGCAAGAGGGAAGCGATATGCGCCGGTGGAGATGGAAGGGAATGCAACGGTTTTGCAGTTATATTCTACAGCAAGATCAAGGGATTTGATGTAGCACTGGCGAAGAAGCTCTGCTTCATGGGTAAGACCGTTATTCCAAACAGGACCAACAGTGTGGATGATATATTTTGCATCAAGCTTGAAGCCGGGGGTAATAACAGCGTCGCCGGTTTTGCATCCGCCGATTCTTCTGCAGCAGCTGAGAAGTTCTGCACCTGCAGCTCTGTGGATAGCGCCGTCAACACCGTCTCCGCCCATAAGGCTGGTGTTTGCTGCGTTTACGATTGCGTCAACTTTCATGTTAACGATATTGCCTTTAACAACAGAAAAATTGGTCATGTCAGAATCGTTCCTTTCTTTTTATCAAAGCTCACCGTCGATGTCGCCGTCAACGTCGGCATCGATGTTAAGCGTGTTGATCGTTCTTCTCTTCATGCGCTGTTCCTCGGAACATTCCACGATGAAGTCCTTAATGGTTTTTGCGTTTTTTATGTTTTTAAGAACAAGCTGACCGTGGGTAACGTCGCTTGTTTTGCAGATTACGGTTGCAATTCCGAAAATCTTCTGGATAAGAGAAACGGAAAGAACGGTATCCTGGATCTTATACATAAAACAGTCATTTTCGACCTGGGTGAAAAGGCCGGAATTGATAGTTATCTGCTCTTCGGTCACGGTGTATTTTGTGAATGTAAACGGAAGACCGAAGAAAAGCCATCTTTTTCTTTCAACGAATGCCATAATAACACACCCTTTCTATCATATTATAACATCTTTTAAATAAATATCAAGGGTTTTCGTCCTCTTATAAAAAGAGTTTTAATATGATATTTGCGGCAAAGCAAAGAAAAAGTCCCGTTATAAGCGGTACCGCAACGGAAAGAAAAGTCCATTTTATGTTTTTTGTTTCTTTCCAAACGGTTATTATTGTTGTTGCGCAGGGCCAGTGGAAAAGAAAAAAGATAATAGTGCAAAGCGCCGTTGCCCCGGTAAATCCGTTTTCGGCAAAAAGTTCCGCCGTTTTTGCCATGGAACCAAGTTCGGAAAGTTCTCCCCCGGAATATCCCATAGCCATTATCGGCAGGGCAATTTCATTTGCAGGAAGAGAAAAAATAAATCCGCAAAGGATATTTCCGTCCATCCCAAATATTTTTGCAAATGGGTCAAGCATATTCGCAAGAATCTGAAGAAAGCTTTTTCCTTCCAAAACAAAATTTGAGCACAGCCATATCACCACCCCTGCCGGAACGGCAACTATTACTGCCCGCCAAAGTATCTTCAGCGTTCTGTCAAAAACAGAACGCACTATCACCTTTCCTATTTTCGGCATGCGATACGGCGGAAGTTCAAGGGTAAAACTCGCCGGCAATCCTTTGAGCACGGTTTTTGAAAGGATTTTTGAAACCGCAAATGTTATGAGCACCGAAAAAGCTATCGTACCTGTAAGCATCGCCGCCCCGAGAATGGATGAATCCGTAAAAAACATTGCGATAAGCGCGATTATCGCCGGAAGACGTCCGTTGCATGGCATAAAGCTGTTTGTAATAACAGCTATAAGCCTTTCCCTTGGGGAATCGATTATTCTTGCTCCGGTAACACCTACTGCTCCGCAGCCAAGACCCATGCACATGGTAAGAGCCTGTTTCCCGCAGGCATTTGCGGATTTAAAACCTTTATCAAGGTTAAAAGCCACCCTTGGCAGATATCCGATATCTTCAAGAATCGTAAAAAGCGGAAAGAAAATCGCCATTGGCGGAAGCATCACAGAAACCACCCAGCCAAGAACTTTCCAAACTCCGTCCATCAAAAGGCTTTTGAGCACCGGCGGTGCTCCGATTTCAGAAAATATTTTTTCAAGCCATGCTCCTGCGTTTTCAAACATTGCGGAAAGCCATGCGGATGGATAATTTGCACCGGAAACTGTTATCCAGAATATAAATCCGAAAAGTAAAAACATTATCGGAATGCCAAGCATCTTCCCTGTGAGCACCGCATCTATCTTTTCATCTCTTGAAAAAGCCGTTTCTTCTTTTCTTTTCACTACAGAAAGACATATCTCCTCCGCCCGCAATGCAGCGCAGGAAGCAATTTTATCCGCAATTTCTTCTTTTTTTATTCCGTTTTCCTCAACAGAGGCTTTTGCCGCATCAAGAGCCGCTTTTATCCTTCTGTTTTCTCTGATTCTTCCGAAACGCTCTTCCAGTGCAGAAACAAATCCGTGCTCATTTTCCAGAAGTCTGAGCACCGGATACATTCCGCTGAATCCGTATTCATCCAAAACAGCCGGATAAAGAGCATCCGCCGCCTTCTCAACAGCTTTCGGATAACGCACCGGGATAAACTTCGGCTTATCTTTTTCTATCAGGTCAAAAAGCGCTTTTTCAAGTTCGTCCATACCTTCTCCGTTTGCGGCAGAAATCCCAACCGCAGGAAGACCGGTTTCTTTTGACAGCGCATCTATATCTATCTCTATTCCCTTTTTTCGCGCGTCATCGAGCATGTTTACGCAAATAAGCGTTTTCGGAACAAGCTGGGCCACCTGTATGGCAAAAATAAGGTTTCGTTCAATACAGCAAGCATCGCATACGACCACCGCGCCGTCATATTTTTCAAAACAGAGATAATCTCTTGTTATCTCTTCCTCTGCCGAATCCGTCACAAGGGAATATGTACCCGGAAGATCGACCAGCTTGATTTCTTTTCCTCTCTTTTTAAAAATCCCCTCCGCTGTTCCAACGGTTTTTCCGGACCAGTTTCCCGTATGCTGTTTCATCCCTGTAAGATAGTTAAAAACTGTACTTTTACCAACGTTGGGGTTACCCGCAAGGGCGATTTTTCCTATCATCAATCCTCCCCCACCCCCATTATCTCCTTCGCGGATTCTTTTCTCAGCGCCATTACCGTTCCCCGAACAAGATATGCCTTCGGATCGCCAAAAGGACTTATCCTTACGCATTTTACCTTTGTTCCTTCAACAAAACCGATATCCATAAGCCTTCGGCGAAGTTCGCCTTTCGTACCTATGCTTTTTATCACAACCCTCTCACCTTTTTTCATATCTGAAAGCGAAATCATACGCATAAGAGCTCTCCTTTTTGCGTTTTTGTTGGTTTTACCCCTTATCAAAATATGAGTTTTTACAGTTCAAAGTTATATTTAAACAATTATTGATGTTTTATCGCAAAAAAGTTTGCAATTTCCGCTGACTTTTGCAGTAAAATATAGTAAAATCAAATTATATTAAAATTATCGGGAGGTAATATTCATGGCATTCCTTGATAAAATAAACGACTTTGCAAAAACCGCAACCGAAAAAACAAACAACGCCATCGAAGCCACAAAACTTTCCGCAAAGGCGGAATCCGAACAGCGCAGCCTTAATGCCATTATCCAAAAAATCGGCGAATACTATGTTGCAAAAATGGATAACGGCGAAGTTCTTGATGACGAAGTCATGTCCATCTATGAGGGAGTTGTTGCAAGCCGCAAAACCATTACCGAAATCCGCGAAGAGATCGAAGCTCTTAAAGCACCGAAGGAAACTCCTTTGGAAAAAGCATCTTCAAAATTCTGCCCCTATTGCGGAAAAGAGATCGAAGCTTCCGCAAAATTCTGTCTTAACTGCGGAAAACAGCAGCCCTGATGAAAAAGCAATAAAAAAAGCATCTGCCGAAAGGCAGATGCTTTTTTGTTTTAATAAATCAGATTTCAATAAGTTCGTATTCCCTTGTTCCAAAACCCAGTTCTTCAGCGGCTTCTATGGTATGAACGCCGTTTCTGCTTTCGATGCGCTCAAGAAGATGATCTTTTCCCGGATCATCGGATGCGTAAACAAGGTCAAGACACGCCTGGTCGATAGCTATGGGATCAAGCGAACAGAGAATGCCGATATCTTTCATGCAGGGATCTTCTGCAACGGCACAGCAGTCGCAGTCAACGGACATATTTTTCATAACGTTGATATATGCGGCCTTTCCGCCAAAATATCTTACAATGCATTCCGCCGCATCGGCCATGGATTCGAGGAAAGAATCATGATCCGATGTCCAGATTTTTTCCGGCTCACCGGCGCCGTGGATATATGCTTTTCCAAAAGAGGACGCGATGCCGATGGAAAGCTGTTTAAGTGCGCCGCCGTATCCCCCCATAGGGTGACCTTTAAAATGAGAAAGAACGAGGAGAGAATCGTAGTTTTCCAAGTTTTTTCCAACGAAATTTTTCTTTATGCATTTTCCTTTTGGAATATCAAGTTCAAGATCCGGACCTTCTGCATCAAGAAGGTCAACGGGAAAATATTTATTCCAGCCGTGTTCCTCAATGGTTTTAAGGTGTTTTTCTGTGGTGTTGCGGGTTCCGTCATAAGCTGTGTTGCATTCGACCACCGTTCCGTTTACCTTTTCAATAAGTTCCTTCCAAAACTCCGGACGGAGAAAATTCTGGTTTCCGGTTTCGCCGGAATGGACTTTTACCGCAACTTTTCCCGGAAGTTCCGGAGAAAGAGCTTCAAATATCTTCATAAGACCTTCGGCGGATATATCCTTTGTAAAAAACACTTTTGCCTTTTCTATTTTAAACACCTCTTTTTTGTTGATAAAAATAGTTTACCATATAAATCCCATATATTCAATAAATTGATTTTTATATTGACAAATCCGCTCAATAAATGCAAAATAGTTCTATGATGTTTTTCAAGGAGGCTTCAGCCATGCCCGGAACGGGAACTTTGATAAATGTAATTGCAATAATCCTCGGCGGCTTTTTTGGTCTGCTGTTTGGAAAATCTCTTTCGGAGCGCCACCGTGACACTCTTTGCAAAGCCTGCGGAATCTGCGTTCTTTTTATAGGAATAAGCGGTGCCCTTGAGGGCATGCTTAAAATAACCGAAGGTTCTCTTAAAAGCAGCGGCACCATGCTCATTATCGCAAGCCTTGCTATCGGCGCCCTTATCGGAGAAATAATAAATATTGAGGACCGTTTTGAAAATTTTGGCGAATGGCTAAAAATGAAAACCGGAAATGCAAAAGATAAAGATTTTGTTGAGGGTTTTGTAACCGCATCCCTAACCGTTTGCATCGGCGCCATGGCAATAGTCGGCGCCATAGAGGACGGTATCCTTGGAGATTATTCCGTTCTTGCCGCAAAGGCCGTTCTTGACCTCATAATAATAATGGTCATGACCTGCTCCCTTGGAAAAGGCTGCGCTTTTTCCGCAATTCCCGTTGCGGCTCTTCAGGGAAGCGTTACCCTTCTCTCAAACTTTATAAAACCCATTATGACGGAAGAGGCCCTTATGAATCTTTCCGTCGTCGGTTCAATTCTTATTTTCTGCGTTGGACTTAACCTTGTATGGGGAAAGAAAATAAGGGTTGCAAATCTTCTTCCTTCCATTATCGTTGCTGTTGCTGCGGCGTTTTTGCCGTTTGAATTATAAATTTTCGGAGGATACTACTATGAGAAAAAATTTTGGTGCAAAACCGATGGTCTATCCCATGCCCGTTTTTATTCTTGCCGCTTATGATGAAAACGGTGTTCCCTGCGCTATGAATGCTGCCTGGGGCGGAATCAGCGATTCCGACCAGATTACCATGTGCATCAGCAAGGGCCATAAAACAACCAAAAACCTTCTTGCCGCCGGCGCATTCACCGTAAGCATGGCTGATGCGGATCATGTTGTTGCCTGCGACTATGTTGGCGTTGAATCCGGAAACAAGGTTCCGGATAAATTTGAAAAAGCCGGTTTTCATGCGGTAAAATCCGAATTTGTAAACGCACCCCTTATCGAAGAACTCCCCATGGCTGTTGAATGCAAGCTTAAAAGCTATGATCCGGAAAGCGGCTGCCTTATAGGAGAAATCATAAATGTCTGCGCCGATGAAAAAGTTCTTGACGAAAACGGAAAAATCGACGTTTCAAAGCTTCGTCCCATCACCTACGATCCCTGCAATCATAAATATATCGTCCTCGGTGAAATTGTCGGAAGCGCTTTTTCCGACGGAAACGCACTTAAATAAAATATAAAAATAAAAACTGCGTGCTTTTTAAAAAGCACGCAGTTTTTTTGTTATCTGGAAATAACGAGCATTGTTTTTTCGCTAAGCACTTCGTTTGAAAGGCCGTTTTCCTCCATGATTTTCCCCATGGGCGAGCGATATCTTTTTGCGATATCCCAAAGCTGTTCGCCTTTTTCCGCAAAGCAAAGGATAACGGCCGCATTTTCTTTGAGCACGGCTTTATCCGTTTCCACCGCACAGAAAGAAATGGCATTTTCATTTTTTGAAACATATACCGTTCCGTCAATTAAAACAGATGCGGAAATTTCCGCTGTTTTGTCCCTGCCCAAAGAAAATTCACAGGAATCCGTTTCGGCGCTGATATTATAAAAAACTGCATTTTTCCCAATTACCGGAGAGGATATCTCTTTTTCGATTTTCTTTTCAAAATAAAGAGGATCTCCGTCCCCGTCCTCCGCAAACATACAGATTTTTGTTTCAAAAGCGATTTTACCTTCCGTTGTCAAAAACGGATCGGATGTTTCTGCCCAGATATCCGTTACCTTTTCCACAGATTCCGGAAGTTCCAGCTTTTCAAAAATATTTTCCGTAAGAGAAACCGGAACGGCCTCTTTTATTACGGAAAGAGGCTCTTTCTCCGCCTTTGTTTCATATTCGCACGAAAACATATCGGTGATATATTCCGCAAAGGTTTTTCTGTATGCTCTTGCAAAAATACCTATTTTTACTTTTATGCTGACATTTTGTCCGTCGTCCGCCGGTGATACTTCCGGAAATTCCGCACTGTATCCTGCATCGCAGATATCAGTAAGAAGAATTCCGGGTGCATCCACCATTCGGCTTACCGGAAAGGAAAAACAAGAAAGAAAAGGTCCCGTTTCATCATTTTCCCCTTCCGGCTCGCCTTTCCAGAGGACATCAACTTTTACCTCGCCTTTTGTTACGATTTTATCCTGAATAACATGGCATTCCGTAACCTTTGCAAAGGCCGAAGAACGGATAACTTTTCCAAAATGCGGTTTTCCATAGCCGAGTTCCCCCTTTTCATCAAGGGAGAATGTTTTATAAAAATCCCCTACCGGAACGGTTATTTCCTCCGTTTTTTCTCTGCATACTGCGCCCGCTCCGGAAATGGCGGAAACAAAATTTTTTTCCTCACCGCAAAGGGTCCGCAATAAAATCTCAATGCTTCCGTGAAGGTCTATGCGGCGCTTGTTTATTGCGCGGCAGCCGATCTCTCCCACTTTTATTTCCGCTTCCGCCATGGCGGTGTTTGGCGCAGATTCAAAGCTGTGGCTGAATGGCTGAAGCTGACTGCAGGAACAAAGCTCACCTTCTTCAGAAAC